>JAPLSD010000206.1 GCA_026398835.1 Pseudomonas sp. | reverse complement strand
GTGGCCAGCATTGGCGGCTGCGCTGGGGCAAGATCCTAAAGCGCTGGCCGAACGCCTCGAGTCGCAAGCCAATAAAGAATTTATCTATCTGGTACGTGGTTTGACCCCCGAGCAGGGTCAGGCCGTGCTTGATCTGAAAGTGCCCGGCGTCTATGGCATCGAAGAGTTCCGGCGTTTCTACCCGGCCGGTGAGGTCACCGCCCACATGGTCGGCTTTACCGACATTGATGACCACGGCCGCGAAGGCGTCGAGCTGGCTTATGATGAATGGCTGGCAGGGGTCGCAGGCAAGCGACAGGTCATCAAGGATCGACGTGGCAGGCTGATCAAGGATGTCCAGGTCACCAAAAACGCCAAGGCCGGCAAGCCCTTGGCGTTGTCTATTGACCTGCGCTTGCAATACCTGGCCAACCGCGAGCTGCGTAACGCCATTGTGGATAACGGCGCGAAAGCCGGCAGCCTGGTGATCATGGATGTGAAGACCGGCGAGATTCTGGCGATGGTCAACCAGCCAACCTACAACCCGAACAACCGCCGCAACCTGCAGCCGGCGATGATGCGCAACCGCGCCATGATCGACGTGTTTGAGCCAGGTTCGACCATGAAGGCGATCTCCATGAGCGCGGCGCTTGAAACCGGGCGCTGGAAGCCAAGCGACACGGTCGAGGTTTATCCGGGCACCTTGCAGCTGGGCAAATACACCATTCGTGACGTATCCAAGACCGAAGGGCCAGTACTCGACCTGACCGGGATTCTGATCAACTCCAGTAACGTCGGTATGAGTAAGGTTGCTTTCGATGTCGGCGGCGAGACCATTTACCGTCTGATGCAGAAAGTCGGCCTCGGCCAGGACACCGGCCTGGGCTTCCCGGGTGAACGTGTTGGCAACTTGCCGAACTACCGCGATTGGAAAAAGGCCGAAACGGCCACACTGTCCTACGGCTACGGTTTGTCGGTCACGGCGATTCAACTGGTGCACGCCTTCTCGGCGCTGGCCAACAACGGCCGGATTGCTCCGCTGACCTTGATCAAGACTGACAAGGCTCCAGAAACCACCCAGGTGATTCCGGAAAAAGTCGCCAAAACCATGCAAGGCATGTTGCAGCAAGTGATTGAAGCGCCGCGTGGCGTGTTCCGCGCACAAGTGCCGGCTTATCACGTGGCTGGCAAGAGTGGTACCGCACGTAAGACGTCGGTGGGCACCAAGGGTTATGCCGAGAATTCCTACCGTTCGCTGTTCGCCGGTTTCGGTCCGATGAGCGATCCGCGTTACGCAATCGTGGTGGTCATTGATGAGCCAAGCAAGGCCGGCTACTTCGGTGGTCTGGTTTCGGCACCGGTGTTCAGCAAAGTGATGTCCGGCACCCTGCGCTTGATGAATATTTCGCCGGATAACTTGCCGCCTGTGCAACAAGCGAATGCCACACCCGGCAATGTAGTCAAAGCTAATGGAGGGCGCGGCTGATGTCTCTTAGCCTGAACAAGATTTTTGCCCACGCTGGTCGTGATCTGTTGATTCGCGAACTGACCCTGGATAGCCGCAATGTCCGTGCGGGCGACCTGTTTCTCGCGGTCCCTGGCGGCAAGGTGGATGGCCGGGCACACATTACCGACGCTTTACAGCGCGGTGCGGCGGCAGTGGCTTACGAAGTTGAAGGCGCTACCGTTCTGCCAATCACTGATGTGCCACTGATTCCGGTCAAAGGCCTGGCAGCGCAGTTGTCGGACATCGCCGGGCGCTTCTATGGCGACCCGAGCCGCAACCTGAATCTGATCGGCGTGACCGGTACCAACGGTAAAACCAGCGTGACCCAATTGGTTGCGCAGGCACTGGACTTGCTCGGTCAGCATTGCGGCATCGTCGGCACGCTGGGCACCGGTTTCTATGGCGCGCTGCAAAGCGGCTTGCACACCACGCCCAATCCGATTGCCGTGCAAGCAACCCTGGCTGACCTGAAAAAGGCCGGTGCCAAAGCCGTGGCGATGGAAGTCTCCTCCCATGGTCTGGATCAAGGTCGTGTCACCGCCCTGGCGTTTGATGTGGCGGTAATGACCAACCTGTCCCGGGACCATCTGGATTATCACGGGACCATGGAGGCTTACGGCGATGCCAAGGCCAAGCTATTCGGTTGGCCTGATCTTAGCTGCCGGGTGATCAACCTCGACGACGACTTTGGTCGGCAACTGGCCGTCGAAAAACATGAATCACGCCTGATCAGCTACAGCCTGGAAGATTCCAGCGCCTACCTGTACTGCCGTGAAGCGCAATTCAACGACGAGGGCGTACGCGCCACGTTGGTCACGCCTCAGGGCGAGCACCATTTGCGCAGTACCTTGCTTGGCCGTTTCAACCTGAGCAACGTGTTGGCGGCCGTCGGCGCTTTGCTGGGTCTGGACTACGCGCTGGACGAGATCCTGCAGGTACTGCCGAAACTCGAAGGCCCGGCCGGTCGCATGCAGCGCCTGGGCGGCGGTACTCAGCCGTTGGTGGTGGTCGATTACGCCCACACCCCGGATGCGCTGGAAAAAGTCCTGACGGCGCTGCGTCCTCATGCCAAGGGCAAGTTGCTGTGCCTGTTTGGTTGCGGCGGTGATCGCGATCGCGGCAAGCGCCCGCTGATGGCTGAAGTGGTTGAGCGTCTGGCGGACGGTGTATTGGTCACCGACGACAATCCACGTACCGAAGCGCCTTCGAAAATTTTCGACGATATTCGTGCTGGTTTCAGCGCTGTGGATAAAGTCGCTTTCGTGGCCGGTCGCGGCCAGGCCATTGCTCAGCTGATTGCCAGTGCTTCGGCCGACGACGTGATCGTTCTGGCCGGTAAAGGTCATGAGGACTATCAGGAAATCAATGGCGAGCGCCACGCTTTCTCCGATCTGGTCGAGGCCGACAGGGCGTTGACCGCATGGGAGGTGGCCCATGCTTAAAGCCCTTAAATTGAGTGAGTTGACCGGCGCATTGGCCGGTCGCCTGGTGGCTGGCGATTGCAGCTTTGACGGCGTCAGCATCGACAGTCGCGCAATCAAACCGGGGCACCTGTTTATCGCCCTGAGCGGCCCGCGTTTCGATGGTCATGACTATCTGAATGACGTTGCCGCCAAAGGCGCCGCTGGTGCACTGGTCGAGCGTGAAGTAGCCGATACCATTCTGCCGCAATTGTTGGTGAGTGATACCCGTCACGCGCTGGGCAAACTCGGTGCACTGAATCGTGCTGCTTATACCCATCCAGTAGCAGCGATCACTGGTTCCAGCGGCAAAACCACCGTCAAGGAAATGCTCGCGAGCATTCTGCGTACGCGCGGGCCTGTTCTGGCGACCCGCGGCAACCTGAATAACGATCTCGGCGTCCCGCTGACCTTGCTTGAACTGGCCCCGGAACACGCGGCGGCGGTGATTGAGCTCGGTGCTTCGCGGATCGGCGAGATTGCTTACACCGTTGGCATGACCAAGCCTCACGTGGCCGTGATCAATAATGCCGGGACCGCCCATGTCGGTGAGTTCGGCGGGCCTGAGAAAATTGTCGAAGCCAAGGGCGAAATCCTTGAAGGGCTGGATGCTACAGGCATCGCTGTTCTCAATCTCGACGACAAGGCATTCACCATCTGGAAGACCCGAGCTGGCAATCGTCAGGTGCTGAGTTTTGCGCTGAACAATACCGCTGCCGATTTCCATGCAACCGATCTGGATCGCGATGCGCGCGGCTGCCTGGCGTTCAATCTGCACAGTCCGCAAGGCGTGGAGCGGGTTCAGCTGAATCTTCTGGGCAGCCATAACGTTGCCAACGCACTGGCTGCGGCTGCCGCTGCTCATGCGTTGGGCGTCTCGCTGTCGGGTATCGCTACAGGCCTGGGCGCGGTTCAGCCGGTCAAGGGGCGCACCGTCGCGCAACTGGCGAAAAACGGCATGCGCGTCATTGATGACACTTACAACGCAAACCCCACCTCTATGTGCGCTGCCGTTGATATACTCGCCGGCTTTTCCGGTCGCACCGTTCTGGTGCTCGGGGATATCGGCGAGTTGGGCAAGTGGGCGGAGCAGGGGCACCGTGATGTTGGCGCTTATGCCGCCGGCAAGGTTTCCGCGCTTTACGCCGTGGGGCCGATGATGGCTCACGCCGTGACAGCTTTTGGCCAACAGGCTTATCACTTCGCCACTCAGGCTGAGCTGATCGAAGCCCTGGGCGCCGAACACGATACAAACACCACTATTTTGATCAAGGGATCGCGCAGCGCGGTGATGGAAAACGTCGTCG
>JAPLSD010000760.1 GCA_026398835.1 Pseudomonas sp. | reverse complement strand
GCTGCCCGGTGCACACACCGGCACCAGCTCTTCACCGAACAACCTCAGGCTCTCGGTGCCGGGGCGCGAGCCCTGGCCAAAGTAGAAGGCCAGGTCGCTGCGGCCTTGCAGCAGGTCGTCGGCTTCCTGTTCGTTGCACAGATCCAGATGGATATGCGGATGGCGCAGACGCCAGCCCTTGAGTCGCGGCACCAGCCAGCGCGCACCGAAGGTTGATGGCGTCGAGACTCGCAGGACTTCGGTTTCACCGCCGTAGGAGCGCAGGTAATGAGTCGACATCTCAACCTGGGTGAGGATTTTGCGCACCTCGACCAGGTACAGATCGCCAGCCGGGGTCATTTGCAGGCGTCGGCGAACACGGCGGAACAGCAGGTGCTGGAGCAATTCTTCCAGCTGCGCGACCTGCTTGCTGACCGCACTCTGAGTCAGGTTCAGCTCTTCGGCGGCGCGGGTGAAGCTCAGATGACGGGTCACAGCCTCGAAGCACTGCAGCGCGGTGATCGATGGCAGGTAGCGTTTATTCAACATGGGTGGGCCCTTATTCTTGTCTCAGCGCTGCTGTGCCGGTGCAGCATGAATAAACGGAATGATATCTCGCCTAAACGTCGTTTGTTGGCAAGTCTCAGTCCGGCTACAACTAGAGGTCTGAATAGTCGCGTTCGCAGGCTAGAAATTTCTGTTTTACATGCTGAAGGAGTGACCCATGGTTGCCGCATTGCTTGATCGTCTTGGTGTAAACCCGGCCTTGTATCAGACCGGTAAACAGCCCGTGCATTCGCCGATCGACGGCAGCCAGATCGCCTCCGTGAACTGGGAAGGCGCCGCTGAAGTCGAGCAGCAGGTCAGTCGCGCAGAGCATGCGTTCGAGCTCTGGCGCAAGGTGCCGGCACCGCGTCGTGGCGAGCTGGTGCGTCAACTGGGCGATATTCTGCGTGAATACAAGGCCGATCTCGGTGAGTTGGTGTCTTGGGAAGCCGGCAAGATCACTCAGGAAGGTCTGGGTGAAGTGCAGGAAATGATCGACATCTGTGATTTCGCCGTCGGCCTGTCTCGCCAGCTGTACGGTTTGACCATCGCTTCCGAGCGGCCTGGCCACCACATGCGCGAAACCTGGCACCCACTGGGGGTGATCGGAGTGATCAGTGCGTTCAACTTCCCGGTCGCGGTCTGGGCCTGGAACACCACGCTGGCGCTGGTCTGCGGCAACGCGGTGATCTGGAAGCCGTCGGAAAAGACCCCGCTGACCGCACTGGCCTGCCAGGCGTTGTTCGAGCGCGTGCTGAAGAACTTCAGCGATGCACCGGAGTACCTCAGCCAAGTGATCATCGGCGGCCGTGATGCCGGTGAAGCGTTGGTCGACGATCCGCGCGTGGCTTTGATCAGCGCTACCGGCAGCACCCGCATGGGCCGTGAAGTGGCGCCAAAAATCGCCGCACGTTTCGCCCGCAGCATTCTTGAGTTGGGTGGCAACAACGCGATGATCCTCGGCCCAAGCGCCGACCTCGACATGGCCGTGCGGGCGATTCTGTTCAGCGCGGTTGGTACCGCCGGTCAGCGTTGCACCACTCTGCGTCGTTTGATCGCTCACGAATCGGTGAAAGAAGAAATCGTCACCCGCCTCAAAGCCGCTTATTCCAAAGTGCGCATCGGTCACCCGCTGGAAGGCAATCTGGTCGGTCCGTTGATCGACAAGCACAGCTTCGAGAACATGCAGGACGCGCTGGAGCAGGCCTTGAGCGAAGGCGGCCGGGTGTTCGGTGGCAAGCGCCAACTGGAAGACAAGTTCCCCAACGCCTACTACGTGTCGCCGGCCATCGTCGAAATGCCGGAGCAGAGCGATGTGGTCTGCACTGAAACCTTCGCGCCGATTCTGTACGTGGTCGGTTACAAGGATTTCGCTGAAGCATTGCGCTTGAACAACGCTGTGCCACAAGGTTTGTCGTCGTGCATCTTCACCACTGACGTACGTGAGGCTGAGCAGTTCATGTCGGCGGTGGGCAGCGACTGCGGCATTGCCAACGTCAACATCGGCCCGAGCGGCGCAGAAATCGGCGGCGCCTTTGGTGGCGAGAAAGAAACCGGCGGCGGTCGTGAGTCCGGCTCCGATGCATGGCGCGGTTACATGCGCCGCCAGACCAACACGGTGAACTACTCGCTGGAATTGCCGCTGGCGCAGGGGATTACTTTCGATTGAGGGGTTTCAGTCGATCGTTCCCACGCTCTGCGTGGGAATGCAGCCCGTGACGCTCTGCGTCACAACGAGGCGGACGCAGAGCGTCCATTGAGGCATTCCCACGCGGGAGCGTGGGAACGATCAACTCGCCGTTGTTTGTTAGGTTTCATTTTCGGAGTCTGGCAATGCCGTTACGCGAAGAATGTCTGTGGGAAATACTGACGCCGCAAAGGCCTGACAATGCCGCGCTCAAAGGCGAGGTGACGGCGGATGTCTGCGTGATCGGCGCAGGTTTTACCGGTTTGTCGGCGGCGGTGCATTTGCTTGAACAGGGCAAAAGCGTCTGTGTGCTGGAAGCCCATCGCGCCGGTCATGGCGGCTCGGGGCGCAATGTCGGGCTGGTGAATGCCGGGATGTGGATACCCCCAGACGAGATCGAAGCCGGTTTTGGCAAAGCGGTCGGCAGCCAGCTCAATCGCATGCTCGGCGCAGCGCCATCAC
Source organism: Pseudomonas sp. (assembly GCA_026398835.1). GTDB lineage: Bacteria > Pseudomonadota > Gammaproteobacteria > Pseudomonadales > Pseudomonadaceae > Aquipseudomonas. The sequence continues at coordinate 196 of JAPLSD010000760.1, read as the reverse complement.
TGGTGTTCAGCCTGATCGACAAATACAACATCGATTGCCAGTTGCGTCGCGAGGGCACGCTGCACATGGCCCACAACGCCCGTGGCGAAGCGGACCTGCGCAGTCGCGAAGAGCAATGGAAGCGTCGCGGTGCCCCGGTGGAGTTGTTGACCGGTGCTGCCTGCGAAGCCGCCACCGGCACCAAAAAAATCGCCGC
>JAPLSD010000542.1 GCA_026398835.1 Pseudomonas sp. | reverse complement strand
TAAGCGCCGCCATCTTCTTCAAAAGTCGCAATGTTTGCATCGAACAACGACTCATCGGACTTACGGCCAGTGACAATGACGTTGCCCTTGTACAGTTTCAGACGAACCACGCCATTCACGTGTGCCTGAGACGCATCGATCATCTGTTGCAGCATCAGACGCTCAGGGCTCCACCAGTAACCGGTATAGATCAGGCTGGCGTATTTAGGCATCAACTCGTCTTTGAGGTGAGCCACTTCGCGATCCAGGGTAATCGACTCGATTGCGCGGTGGGCACGCAGCATGATGGTGCCGCCCGGCGTCTCGTAGCAACCGCGGGACTTCATACCGACATAACGGTTCTCGACGATATCCAGACGGCCAATACCGTTTTCGCCACCGATACGGTTCAGCGTTGCCAGAACGGTCGCAGGCGTCATCTCAACGCCGTCCAGAGCAACGATATCGCCATTGCGATAGGTCAGCTCAAGATAGGTTGCGACGTTCGGAGCATCTTCCGGGGACTTGGTCCAACGCCACATGTCTTCTTCGTGCTCGGTCCAGGTGTCTTCCAGCACGCCGCCTTCATAGGAGATGTGTAGCAGGTTGGCATCCATCGAGTACGGGGATTTTTTCTTGCCGTGGCGCTCAATAGGGATGTTGTGCTTGTCAGCGTAATCCATCAGCTTTTCACGGGAGAGCAGATCCCATTCACGCCAAGGAGCAATCACCTTGACCCCAGGCTTCAACGCATAGGCGCCCAGTTCAAAACGGACCTGATCATTGCCTTTACCGGTTGCACCATGGGAAATGGCGTCGGCACCGGTTTCGTTGGCGATTTCGATCAAACGCTTGGCGATCAACGGACGAGCGATGGAGGTACCCAGCAGGTACTCGCCTTCGTAAACGGTGTTGGCGCGGAACATCGGAAACACGAAATCGCGTACGAACTCTTCGCGCAGATCGTCGATGTAGATCTCTTTTACGCCCATGGCTTGTGCCTTGGCGCGTGCAGGTTCGACCTCTTCGCCCTGACCCAGGTCAGCGGTGAACGTCACCACTTCACAGTTATAAGTATCCTGCAGCCACTTGAGGATCACCGAAGTGTCCAGGCCGCCGGAATACGCCAGAACGACCTTGTTTACGTCCGCCATGCCATCACTCCACCGGGTTGTACGGAAAGCCTTCAAGTCTACCGTTCAAACGGGATAATTTACAGAGGCGCGACAGCTTATGACGACGAAGCGACAGATTATGTCGAACGCGCGACGACTACAGCCGTTTCAGGAAGTTGCCCCGGCGTTGCTTGCGGAACTGATCTGTGGGGCGGGTTTTTCGCTGGGTGCAACACGCTCAAGCTGAACATTGACCCGGCGATTCCTGGCCCGATTGGAGGCATTGGTGTTGGGAGCCAAAGGGTAGCGCTCACCGTGGAAACGCATAGTGATTTGCGACTCCTGGATGCCGTTGGCCTTGAAGAAGTCCAGCACCGCAAGCGCTCTGCGTCGCGACAGATCGCGATTGGTCAGACGATTACCGCTGTTATCCGAGTGACCGTCGAGCTCGATGTGATTGACGGTCGGATCCGCTTTGAGGAACGCCAGCATGACTTGCAGCTTGGCCTTGGCCTGCGTATCCAGGTCGATACCGCCACCTGGAAAGCCGACCTCAGCCTGCTTCACTTGTTCGAAGTTCATTGGCAACAGCTTCGCCGTGCACGCCTGATAGTCGCTGTAGGCCTTACTGAACTTGACCGCAAGCAAACGGACTTCAGAAACACCCCCATCACGAGAGTAATGGCGAACCACCGGGCTGCGACCGTCCAGCAGGCCATTAAACAGTCGGCCGGCCTGTGCCTGGGAACTGTTGAACAACACATCACCGCTGCCGGCTCTTACCGAACCCAGATTGATGTCACCGCGCCCCGGCTGCCAAGGCGCAGCGGCCGCCAACAAAGTCGCCGAACCGCCACTACTAAGTGCTGAGTTGTAGGCTTTGAGGCGGAACGTCGCCTGCTCGCCCGCACGCCGAACGAACTCACCCGAGCCAAAATCGGTAATGGGTTGGCTCAAACGGCACTCGAATTTGTCGCCTTCGACCGTCCACTCGATGCTCTCCAGACGCGTCTGGAAAGTCAGAGCCATCGCGGGCAGGCTGGCAAACACACTGAGCAAGGCTAAATAACGCTGGCGCACGGGAGGCTCCACTGGCTTCTATACAAAAGACCGACACACACGTTTACGGCATATCACTTGTTTACAGCACACCTATGGGATATCGGAAGCTTGCTGCAAAACTTGATAGCGAGTGCCTGAGAGAGTCTTTTCCGGTAGCATTCCCCTCAGTTTGACCCGCCTGGAATCCCCAATGTCCGACCGCCTGACCCTGCTGCGTCCCGACGACTGGCATATACATCTTCGCGATGGTGCTGTGCTGCCCAATACTGTCGCGGATGTTGCGCGCACCTTTGGCCGCGCCATCATCATGCCCAACCTGGTACCACCGGTGCGTAACGCCGCCGAAGCCGATGCCTATCGCCAGCGTATTCTCGCTGCGCGCCCGGCCGGCAGCCGTTTCGAACCACTGATGGTGCTCTACCTGACTGATCGCACTCAGCCTGCCGAGATTCGCGAGGCCAAGGCCAGTGGTTTTGTGCACGCTGCCAAGCTCTATCCGGCTGGCGCGACCACCAACTCGGACTCTGGCGTTACCAGCATCGACAAGATCTTTCCCGCACTTGAGGCCATGGCCGAAGTCGGGCTGCCCTTGCTGATTCACGGTGAAGTCACTCGCGGCGACGTCGATGTCTTCGACCGTGAAAAGCTGTTCATCGACGAACACATGCGTCGGGTCGTGGAGCGCTTCCCGACACTAAAAGTGGTGTTCGAACACATCACCACCCGAGAAGCCGTGCAGTTCGTCAACGAGGCCTCGGCCAATGTTGGCGCAACCATTACCGCTCATCACCTGCTGTACAACCGTAACCACATGCTGGTTGGCGGGATTCGCCCGCACTTCTATTGCTTGCCGATCCTCAAACGCAATGTCCACCAGGAAGCACTGCTCGACGCCGCCACCAGTGGCAGCGAGAAGTTTTTCCTCGGCACCGATTCGGCCCCGCACGCCCAACACGCCAAAGAAGCCGCGTGTGGTTGTGCCGGTTGCTACACCGCTTATGCTGCGATCGAGATGTATGCCGAGGCCTTCGAACAGCGTAATGCGCTGGACAAGCTCGAAGGCTTCGCCAGTTTGCATGGCCCGCGCTTCTATGGTCTGCCGGTAAACACCGATCGCATCACCCTGGTTCGCGAAGAATGGACCGCCCCGACCAGCCTGCCCTTCGGCGAGCTGTCTGTAATCCCGCTGCGCGCTGGTGAAAAACTGCGCTGGCGTCTGCTGGAGAAACACTTGTGAGTGAAGACCATTTCGACGACGAACAAGACGGCCATAACGGTGGTGGCGGCTCTCGCCACCCGATGGCAGCCCGGTTTCGTGGTTACCTGCCGGTAGTCGTCGACGTTGAGACCGGTGGTTTCAACTGTGCCACCGATGCCTTGCTGGAAATTGCGGCGGTCACCATCGGTATGGATGAAAAAGGCTTCGTGTTCCCCGAACACACCTATTTCTTCAGGGTCGAGCCTTTCGAAGGCGCGAACATCGAAGCGGCGGCCCTGGAGTTCACCGGGATCAAGCTCGATCATCCGCTGCGCATGGCGGTCAGCGAAGAGACGGCCCTGACCGATATCTTCCGCGGTGTACGCAAGGCCCTGAAGGCCAACGGCTGCAAACGCGCAATTCTGGTGGGGCATAACAGCAGTTTCGACCTGGGCTTCCTCAACGCCGCTGTCGCGCGCCTGGACATGAAACGCAACCCGTTTCACCCGTTCTCCAGCTTCGACACCGCAACATTGGCTGGCCTGGCTTACGGTCAAACCGTGCTGGCGAAGGCCTGCCAGACTGCCGATATCGACTTCGACGGTCGCGAGGCCCACTCGGCGCGCTACGACACCGAAAAGACTGCCGAGTTGTTCTGCGGCATCGTCAACCGCTGGAAACAAATGGGCGGCTGGGAAGACTTCAACGACTGATCGAGTCGCCTGAACAAATCGCGCCCATTAAAAAACCCGGCCTCTCAGCCGGGTTTTTTATGCCTGACGCGCAGCTTACAGCTTGCCGGCGTTCTCGGTCAGGTAAGCAGCAACGCCTTCTGGCGAAGCAGTCATACCTTTGTCGCCTTTTTTCCAGTTGGCAGGGCAAACTTCGCCGTGTTCTTCGTGGAATTGCAGGGCATCGACCAGACGCAGCAGCTCTTCCATGTTACGGCCCAGAGGCAGGTCGTTGACGATTTGCGAACGGACTACGCCTTTGTCGTCGATCAGGAATGCGCCACGGAAAGCCACGCCGCCTTCGGACTCAACGTCGTAGGCCTTGCAGATTTCGTGGGTGATGTCAGCAGCCATGGTGTATTGAACCTGACCGATGCCGCCGGCATTGATTGGGGTGTTGCGCCATGCGTTGTGAGTGAAGTGCGAGTCGATCGACACAGCGATCACTTCAACGTTGCGAGCCTTGAAATCAGCCATGCGGTGGTCCAGAGCGATCAGCTCGGACGGGCAAACGAAGGTGAAGTCCAGTGGGTAGAAGAACACCAGGCCGTATTTGCCTTTGATGGCCGAGGACAGGGTGAAGCTGTCTACGATCTCGCCATTGCCGAGTACGGCCGGTACGGTGAAGTCAGGGGCTTGTTTGCCTACGAGTACGCTCATTGGATATCTCCTGGTGTAATAACGTGAAAAACAGGGTTCGCGCCAGCCTGCCACCCTCAGGCGACAGCCCTGTGACACGAACCCACTTCGCAAGGACCGACCATCATACACCGCGTTTTTGACCTGTCCTTAGAGAGGTCGGAAAAAAGATCACATTTCATTTTCCTCACGGATCACGTGAAGGAGAAACCGTTCGTCAGTCACATGCCTCTCTGATGCAAAGCTTTCAGAAAGCACTTTGACAATCATTCTCGTTAACATTAAGATCCATCGCAATTGAGCCACAACCAGCGACGGTTCTCACTTATGTATGTCTGCCTCTGCACTGGCGTCACTGACGGGCAAATCCGCGATGCGATCTTTGAAGGTTGCTGCAGCTACCGTGAGGTGCGCCAAGCCACCGGCGTTGCCAGCCAATGCGGTAAATGCGC
>JAPLSD010000261.1 GCA_026398835.1 Pseudomonas sp. | reverse complement strand
GGATTTGGGAATGAAGAACGCACCGAAGGCGCCCATGGCCGAACTGAAGCCGAGCACTGCGGCTGACTCCTTGCCGGCGTTCTTCAGGGCTTGTTCGCGAATGGCCGGCGATTGCCCGGCAGACGCTTTTTCATGCTGGGTGCGGAAGATCACCGGGATCATCCGGAACGTGGAGCCGTTGCCCACGCCAGTGGTGATGAACAGCAGCATGAACATGCCGAGGAAGCCGTAGAAGTTGCCGGCCGAACCGTTCTGCGGCAGAACGCCTTGGCTGCTTCCTGGTAGAAAGTGCAACACACCGAAGACCATCACGATCATCGCTACGAAGTTCCACAAGGTCACTTTCGCGCCGCCCAGCTTGTCCGCCAGCCAGCCGCCCAATGGACGCACCAGGGCACCGACCAACGGGCCGAGGAAGGCGAATTTCAAGGCGATGACGTCAGGGAAGGAAGTTTTGATCAGCAGCGGAAAGGCTGCGGAAAAACCGATGAACGAACCGAAGGTCGCCAGGTACAACCAGCACATCAGCCAGTTGTGCTTGCGCTTGAAGATCACCGCCTGTTCGCTGAACGAAGCCCTGGCGCTGGACAAGTCATTCATGCCAAACCAGGCAATCAGCGTCACCGCGATAATGAACGGCACCCAGATGAACCCGGCGTTCTGCAGCCACAACTGGCCACCGTCTGCCAACGCCTGCGGCTTACCGCCAACAAAGCCGAACACACCGACGGTAATCACCAGCGGCACGCAGAACTGCATCACCGAGACGCCCAGGTTACCTAGCCCGGCATTCAGGCCAAGAGCCGTGCCCTGTTGGGACTTGGGATAGAAGAAGCTGATGTTGGACATGCTCGACGCAAAGTTGCCGCCGCCAAAACCGCAGAGCAAGGCGATCAGCACGAACACGCTGTAAGAGGTGCTTGGGTCCTGTACGGCGAAGCCCATCCAGATCGATGGCAACAACAACGACGCGGTGCTCAGGGCGGTCCAGCGACGGCCGCCGAAGATCGGCACCATAAAGGAATAGAAGACGCGCAAGGTCGCGCCGGACAGCCCCGGCAACGCCGCCAGCCAGAACAACTGGTCGGTGGTGAAGCTGAAGCCGATGGCGTTCAGCCGCACGATCACCGTGCTCCAGACCATCCACACGGCAAAGGCCAACAGCAGCGCAGGAATGGAAATCCACAGGTTGCGCGTGGCGGTCTGTTTGCCGCTACGCCCCCAGAACGCTGGGTCTTCCGGGCGCCAGTCATGAATGACCGGGCCTGAATCAGGCTTTTGCAGAACGGACATGTTCTTCTCCTTGGGCAATGCTGGAAAACGGGGAAGCGGTCACCGGCAGTTCTTTACCGAACACCGGGCTGTTGCGTATTTCGCTGAAGTACATCCAGGTGAGGGAGACCCAGACCACGCCGTACATCAACATGAAGCAGGAGGAGCGCACGCCGGTCAGGTCCACCAGCGCGCCAAACAGAATCGGCAACACGAAGCCGCCCAAACCACCGGCCAGGCCGACGATGCCGGACACCGCGCCCATGTTTTTCGGGTAGTCATTGGCGATGTATTTGAAAACCGAAGCCTTGCCAAACGCGAAGGCAATGCCCATGACGAACAGCAGCACGGTGAACAGCGTGGGGCTCAATCCGATATGAAAATTCAGCGGGCCGTTGAGGGTCTGCACCTGAAGTTGGGTCTGGGGATACGAGAGCACGAACAGGCAGACCCAGCTGACCCACAACACCCACCAGGTCACGCTCTGAGCGCCCCAGCGATCCGACATCCAGCCGCCAACGGCGCGAAGTACACCGCCGGGCAGGGAAAAGCAGGCCGCCAGCAGGGCCGCGCTTTGCAGGTTGAAACCGTATTCCTGCACGTAGTACTTGGTCATCCACAGCGCGAGGCCGACATAGCCACCGAAGACGATCGAGTAGTACTGGCAGTAGCGCCACACCGCCGGGTCCTTCAACGCCCTCAGTTGCTCACGCAAGCTGGCGCCCGTGGTACTGCGATGGCCCTTGTTTTCTGAGGTCAAGAACCAGAACAGCAGCGCGGTGATAAACAGGATTGCGCTGAAGACTTTCGGTACCAGCTGCCAGCTGCCGGCGGCAATCAGCGCCGGGGCCAGGAACTTGGTCACCGCCGACCCGGCGTTGCCGGCACCGAAGATGCCCATGGCGAAGCCCTGGTTCTCCTTGTCGAACCATTTGGCGACGTAAGCAATCCCCACTGAAAACGAGCCGCCGGCCAGGCCGACGAACAAGCCCAGTACCAGGAACTGCCAGTAGGCAGTGGCGTGGCTGATCAGGTACAGCGGCGCTACGCAGGCCAGCATCAGCACAAAGAACACGCTGCGCCCGCCGAAGCGGTCGGTCAGCAGGCCCAGCGGCAAACGCGCCAGCGAGCCGGTCAATACCGGAGTGGCGGCCAGCAGGCCGAATTGGGTTTCGTTGAG
>JAPLSD010000316.1 GCA_026398835.1 Pseudomonas sp. | reverse complement strand
CCTGGCTGCAACTTGACCTGCTCACTGACGACCCGGCGTAGATCAGCGACCACCGAGGCAATATCCCGGCCACGCACGTCGATATACACCCAGCCGGAAGGCCGTGCGTTCTCGCTTTTGAGCATCGGCGGACCGTCACTGACCTTGACCTTGGCCACCGTGCCCAGGGTGATCTGGCTGCCCAGTGGGGTGTAGATCGGTAATTGCTCCAGGGCGCCGAGCGAGTCACGCCACTCACGGGGGTAACGGACGCTGATCGGGAAGCGTGCGAGCCCTTCAATGGTCTCCCCGACGTTTTCACCGCCGATAGCACCGGCGACAATGGACTGCACATCGGCGATATTCAGGCCATAGCGGGCGGCGGCCTTGCGGTCGATGTCCACGTCGATATAGCGGCCACCCGTCAGTCGCTCGGCCAGAGCCGAACTGACACCGGGCACGTCCTTGGCCACGCGCTCGACGGCTTGAGTCGCCGCGTCGATCTCAGTCAGATTGGTGCCGGCAATTTTCACCCCGATCGGGCTCTTGATCCCAGTGGCCAGCATGTCAATGCGGTTACGGATCGGCGGTATCCAGATATTGGTCAGCCCTGGAACACGGACTACCCGATCCAGTTCCTCCACCAGCTTCTCCTGGGTCATTCCTGGGCGCCATTGGTCACGCGGCTTGAATTGAATAGTGGTCTCGAACATCTCCAGCGGTGCCGGGTCGGTGGCTGTTTCAGCGCGACCTGCTTTACCAAAGACGTGCTCGACTTCGGGCACCGTCTTGATCAGACGGTCAGTCTGTTGCAGCAGCTGCGCCGCCTTCTGCGCCGACAAACCCGGCAGCGCCGAAGGCATGTAGAGCAGATCGCCCTCGTCCAGCGGTGGAAGAAATTCCCCTCCCAAGCGAGACATCGGCCATATCGCGCTGAGAAAGACCAGTAGCGCGACCAACATGGTGATTTTGGGCCGACGAAGCACCGCGTCCAGGGCCGGTTGATAGATCCTGATCAGCCAACGGTTCAGCGGGTTCTGTTCCTCATTGGGAATCCGCCCGCGAATCCAGTAGCCCATCAGCACCGGTACCAGGGTCACCGACAATCCGGCTGCCGCCGCCATTGCATAGGTTTTGGTGAAAGCCAGTGGGCCGAACAGCCGCCCCTCTTGAGCCTCCAGGGTGAACACCGGAATAAATGACAAGGTGATGATCAACAGACAGAAGAACAGCGCTGGACCTACCTCGACCGCCGCTTCGGTCATCACATGCCAGTGACGTTCACCCTTCAGTTCTTCTCCAGGATTGGCTGCGTGCCAGGCCTCAACCTTCTTGTGGGCGTTCTCGATCATTACCACGGCGGCATCGACCATGGCGCCGATGGCGATGGCGATCCCGCCCAGGGACATGATGTTGGCGTTGATGCCTTGGTGGCGCATGACGATGAAGGCAATCAGCACCCCAACCGGCAGAGAGATGATCGCCACCAGGGATGAGCGCAAGTGCCAGAGGAATATCCCGCAGACCAACGCGACGACGATGAATTCTTCGAGCAGTTTGTGGCTGAGGTTTACTACAGCGCGGTCTATCAGCTTGCTGCGGTCGTAGGTGGTGACGATTTCCACCCCCGCCGGCAGACTGCTTTTCAGTTCGTCGAGTTTGGTCTTGACCGCAGCAATGGTCTCGCGGGCGTTCTTGCCGCTGCGCAAAATCACCACGCCGCCCACGGTCTCGCCTTCGCCGTCGAGTTCGGTGATGCCACGACGCATCTCCGGACCCAACTGGATAGTCGCCACGTCGCCGAGGGTCACCGGCACTCCGCCGGAGCCGAGCTTGAGTGGAATCGAACGAAAGTCATTGAGCGTCTTCAGGTAACCGGAAGCGCGCACGATGAACTCGGTCTCCGCCATCTCCAGCACAGCACCACCGGTTTCCTGATTGGCCTTGCCGATCGCCTCAGTCACCTCAGCCTGAGTGATACCCAGGCTGGCCAGTTTGAGTGGGTCCAGCTGCACCTGGTACTGCTTGACCATGCCACCCACCGTAGCCACTTCCGCAACGTTCGGCAGGGTCTTGAGCTCGAACTTGAGGAACCAGTCCTGAAGTGCTCGCAACTGCGCCAGATCGTGTCCGCCACTGCGATCGACCAGTGCGTACTGATAGATCCAGCCCACCCCCGTAGCATCGGGACCCAAGGCCGGCTTGGCGCTGGCCGGCAGGCGGCTTTGGACTTGACTCAAGTATTCCAGCACCCGCGAACGAGCCCAATACACGTCAGTACCGTCTTCGAACAACACGTAAACGAAGCTGTCGCCAAAAAAGGAATAGCCGCGTACGGTCTTCGCCCCCGGCACCGAAAGCATGGTGGTGGCCAATGGATAGGTCACCTGATTTTCGACGATCTGCGGTGCTTGTCCTGGGTAAGAGGTGCGGATGATCACCTGCACATCCGACAGGTCCGGCAGTGCATCGATAGGCGTGTTCTGAACCGACCAGATCCCCCAGGCCGTGACGAAGAGTGTCGCCAGCAACACCAGAAAGCGGTTGGCCACCGACCAACGAATCAGGGCAGCAATCATGGCTGGCTCCCCGACTTGCTCAAGCGTTCAACGCGTAAACCATCATCGGTCTGGCTCACTGCGATCCGCACCTTATCGCCCGTCTTGAGCCCCTGCATCAGAGCAGGATTAGCGAGCGGGAAGGTCATGGTCATGCCGGGCATACCCAACGTCTTGAAGGGGCCATGGGCAAGAGTGACTTCTTTACTGTCGATCTCAACGATCTGCCCGTCTGCCTCATGAAGAGCGGAGGCTGTTGCACGTGGCGGTGACATCTCCATTGAGCTTGCGACAATGCCTTTGAGGCTGGCCTCCGAGTCGAGCAGGAACTGGCCAGAGGTCACCACCTGCTGCCCTTCTTCCAGGCCTTTCAATAT
>JAPLSD010000254.1 GCA_026398835.1 Pseudomonas sp. | reverse complement strand
TGGGCGCCAACACCACCAGCACACCGTGAGCCAAAGCCTGGGCTTTAAGCCCTGGATGATCCGGCTGCTGGAGGCTGAGGGCGACATCGATTTCGCGCATCAGCAGGTTTTGCACCAGCTCGCGACTGTGGGCGCTGGACAGTTCGCAGACGATGTCCGGGTAACGCCGGGTCCATTCGCTGATGGTCGGCGGCAACAGTGACAGGGCCAGCGCCGGTGTGGCGCCAATACGCAGGCTTTGACCCGGTTTACGGCGCAGGCTCTGGGCCAAACGGCGCACGCCTTGCAGGCTTTCGCTGACCTTATCGACCTCGCGCTCCAGCTCCAGCGCCTCGGGTGTGGCGTGCAATTTGCCGCGTACTCGCAGGAACAACGGGAAGCCCAACTGCAGCTCGGCATGCTGCAGAACCTTGGTCACTGCCGGTTGCGAAACGTGCAGCAATTGCGCCGCGCCGCTGACCGAGCCGGTCTGGCGGATGGCCTGGAAAATCTCGATATGTCGCAGTCGCATGGCAAGTCCATAACCTTTGTTTATGGTTGCCATATCTTTATTCATTGTTCCGCACCTGTCACCTGGTCCTAACCTCAAGCACGTTTCAATCACGGCTAAGGACTGACATGGCTCAGCGAGTTTGCATCATCGGTGGTGGCGTGATCGGGTTGGCAACCGCCTACGCGCTGGTTCGCGACGGCTTTGACGTCACCCTGGTCGAAGCTCGGGACTCGCTGGGCAGCGAAACCAGTTTCGCCAATGGCGGCCAACTCTCTTATCGCTACGTCGCGCCGCTGGCCGATGCCGGCGTGCCGTTGCAGGCGATCGGCTGGATGCTGCGCGGTGATTCGCCGTTGAAGCTGCGCCCGCGTTTCGACCCGGCACAGTGGCGCTGGATGGCATCGTTCCTGAGTGCATGCCGCACGTCAGTGAACCGTAAGAACGCCGGTCATCTGTTGCGTCTGGCGTCGTTGAGCCAAGTGACGCTGCAACGCTGGCGGGACGAGGACCGTCTCGACGGTTTCAACTGGCGGCGCAATGGCAAGCTGGTGACCTTCCGCGAGTCGGGCAGTTTTGCCCACGCACGGCGATATCTCGCTGATACCGTTCACCAGCACGTCCTGTCTCAGGCCGACTGCGCACACCTTGAGCCGGCGTTGAGCGGAGCACCTTTTGTCGGCGCGATCTATACCCCGAATGAAGAGGTCGGTGACTGTCACGCCTTCTGCCAACAATTGGCCGCGAGGCTGAAAGCGTCGGGTCGCTGCGAGTTTCTGCTGGGCCGTTCGGTGACGGGCATTCGTCATGCGCATGGCGCGGTGCAGGCCATCGAGCTAGGTTATGAAAAGCCAGGTCATGAAACGCAGGGTCATGAAGTCCTGCCGGTCGAGCAACTGGTGATTGCCGCCGGTCATCGCAGCTCGGCCCTGGCGCTGCCCGGTGTGCATGTGCCGCTTTATCCCCTGAAGGGTTACAGCCTCACCGTGCCGATTGGTGCGCAACATCACGCGCCGGACGTCAGCGTTACCGATTACGACCGCAAGATCGTTTACGCGCGCATTGGCCAGCAATTGCGGATAGCAGCGATGGTCGACATCGTCGGTTTCGATCCGGCCCTTGAGCCAAAACGTTTGGCGTTGATGAAACGCCAGGCCTGCGGGACTTTCCCGAATGCCGGGGACTACGACGCGGCCATCGAATGGGCCGGCATGCGTCCGGCCACGCCCAGTGGTGTGCCGCTAATCGGTGGCAGCGGCTATCGTAATCTTTGGCTCAATCTCGGTCATGGCGCCCTGGGCTTCACGCTGGCCTGTGGCAGTGGACGACTGCTCAGCGAGTTGATTAGCCAGCGCAGCACCTCGATCGATATGCAGGGCCTCGTACCTCGAACCGCCTGAGACCTTATCCACTAGAAGGAAAACCCCATGACCATCAAACGAATCAACAGCAACAGCCGACTCTCCGGTGCCGTGACCTTCGGGGACCTGATATTTCTTTCCGGCCAGGTGCCGGGCGCCAGTACCGAAGTGAGTGGCCAGACCCGAGAGGTGCTGGATAAGATCGACGCCTTGTTGGCCGAGGCGGGCAGCGACAAGGATCATCTGCTCAGCGCGACCATTTACCTGAAGGATATTCAGAACGATTTCCCTGCGATGAATGAGGTGTGGTCGGCCTGGCTATCGCCGGGTCAGGCGCCGACTCGCACGACCGTGCAAGCCGAACTGGCGCGGCCTGAAGTCCTGGTGGAAATCACCGTCATCGCGGCTCGCCGCTAATCCCAATACCCACAACGGAAAATAACAATGCAAAAAATCACGTTGATCGGCTGCACTCTGAGTCTCTTGCTCAGCGCCCAATTGCAGGCCTCGCAAGCGCCGCTTACGGGTACGCTGAGCAAGATCGCGAATGCCAAAAGCATTACCT
>JAPLSD010000775.1 GCA_026398835.1 Pseudomonas sp. | reverse complement strand
GCACGCCCTTCGCGGAACAGTTGCAGAACCGGAGTGCCGATGCCTTTTACTTGCGCCATGTGCAAATGATCAGTGGCCTGAGCCACATAACCCGGGTCGATCCGTTCGAGGACGTTGCGTGCCTCCTCATTACGCCCCTGGCGCAACATGAAACCCACCGACTCGGGCAGGAAGTACATGATCAGTGGCAACAGCAGCAACGGCAGAGCCGCCACATAAAACACCGCCTGCCAACCGAAGTTGGGGATCAGCACAATGCCCAGCCCGGCGGAGAGCATGCCACCCACCGAGTAACCGCTGAACATGATGGCCACCAGCGTGCTGCGGATTTTTTTCGGCGCGTATTCATTCATCAGCGCCACCACGTTGGGCATCACACCGCCAATGCCGAGCCCGGCAATGAAACGGCAAACACCAAACGCCGTGGGGCTACTGGCAAATCCATTAAGCACGGTGAAACCACTGAAGAGCATGACGCAAATAGTGATGGCTTTTTTTCGGCCGATCTTGTCCGAGAGCGGACCGAAAAACAGCGCCCCGAACATCATGCCGAACAGCGCATAACTTCCCAATGCACCCGCTTCAAGAGGGCTCAGCCCCCACTCCTTCATCAGCATCGGCAGAACCACGCCGTAGATCACCAGGTCGTAGCCATCGAAGATGATGATCAGGGCACACCAGAACAACACCATCCAGTGGAAGCGGTTGAAGCGGGCGTTGTCGATAACCTCATGTACGTCGATATTGCGCATGGCATCTGTCTCTTGTTGTTGTTTTTAGAACGGCGGACGAGAACTCCATCGTTTTTTTGAGGCCATGTGAGGTTATGGAGGCAAAACAAAACGCAATATCCGCCCTGTGCAGATCGCTATCCGTTTTGTGCAGAGGTGACTTCAGGGCGCCCAAGGTCCAATAGCTCGCATCAAAGGCATGACAGCCTTTACTCTTGTGCGAGAGAAGTTCTTCTTTCGGATCACATTTGGACGCTAAGCTTGGCGTATGGATGACTCAGATTATTTGCGCCTGCTCACCATCGCGGCCGAGCAAGCCAACGCGTTCCTGTCCAATGCCCGCAAATGGGAGCGTGAGCGTTGGGTCTGCCAGCGCCTGCTGCAAGGCCTGAACATTCCCTATCGTGCCGACGAATTCGCTCCCGCCGGCGAACCACCGGACGTGTTGTTTCGTGACGCGAGTTTCGAGGTGTTCTTCGTACTCGATGAAGGTCGACGCTTGAACGATGAATGGCGCGACGAGTTGCAACGCCGTCGAAGTGCCTTTTCATTGAGCCAACTGGTGCGCCGCGAAGCCAAACCCCGACGCATTCCCGCCAACGAGTTCTTGCTGCGATTGGCGCCGACCTTGCGCAAAAAAGCCCATAACTACAAAGAGCGCGGTATGGACCTGGGCGAACTGGACATCATTGCCTTTGCCAGCCTCAAGCGTGAAGTGCTCGACCTCAACAGCCATTTCCCGCCGCCCACCGAATACCTGCGCCAGGGTTGGCGCTCGCTGTCGCTGGTCGGTCCGACCTTCGCCCGCGTGCTGTTCGCCCACCCGGAAGCCCCCGATTTTCTGCGCAATAACCTTGGACGCAGCATCGTCTTCGACGTCGGTATCAGCCTGTGAGCCAGCGAGCGGCTATGCTCCGTCAACGCCGGATGAATCCGTGTAGCTTCTACACATTTCGCAACGTCTACTTGACGAGGCCTTTATGACCAGCCGCCTGAACCCCGACGATCAAAAGCATGTCGAAGAGTACCTGCAACTGTCCCAGCACCGAGTCGAGCGCCGGCCATTCCGGCCCTGGATACTCCTCGTGGTGGTATTGGCAGTGACGATTGGTCTGGGCCTGCTGAGCCGACTTTTGAGTTATCTGACGCTATGAGCTGCGTGGCGCTCGCTCGGATAACTGCACCGATTTCTTTTAGCCTTGCGAGATATCCCTATGACCCATCGTATTGTCATCGTTGGCGGCGGCGCCGGCGGCCTGGAGTTGGCTACCCGTCTGGGTAAGACTCTGGGTAAGCGTGGTACGGCCAGTGTGGTACTGGTCGACGCGAACCTGACCCACATCTGGAAACCGCTGTTGCACGAAGTCGCAGCCGGTTCTCTGAACTCTTCTGAAGACGAACTCAATTATGTTGCCCAGGCAAAATGGAACCACTTCGAGTTCCAGCTGGGACGCATGAGCGGGCTTGATCGCGAACAGAAGAAAATCCAGCTCGCGGCCACCCTGGACGAAAAAGGCGAAGAGCTGGTCCCGGCCCGTGAACTGGCCTACGACTCGCTGGTGATTGCCGTCGGCAGCACCACCAACGACTTCGGCACCCAAGGCGCCGCTGAGCACTGCCTGTTCCTCGACACCCGCAAACAGGCCGAGCGTTTCCATCAGCAATTGCTCAATCACTACCTGCGCGCCCACGCCGGGCAAACCGACGCGGTCGAACAGATCAGCGTCGCAATCGTCGGTGCCGGCGCCACGGGTGTTGAACTGGCGGCCGAACTGCATAACGCCGCCCATGAACTGGCGGCTTATGGTCTTGGCCGAATCAAGCCGGAAAACATGCACATCACCTTGATCGAAGCCGGGCCACGGGTATTGCCAGCCCTGCCGGAGCGTATCGGTGGCCCGGTGCATAAAACCCTGGAAAAGCTCGGGGTCACGGTGCTGACCAATGCGGCGGTCAGTGAAGTTACCTCTGACAGCCTTATCACCAGCAGCGGCCAGGTGATTGCTGCCAGCCTGAAAGTCTGGGCTGCCGGGATTCGTGCGCCAGGATTCCTCAAGGATATTGCCGGCCTGGAGACCAATCGGATCAATCAGCTACAGGTACTCCCAACCCTGCAAACCACCCGCGATGAGAACATCTTCGCCTTCGGTGATTGCGCGGCCTGCCCACAGCCGGGGACTGATCGCAACGTGCCGCCACGGGCACAAGCTGCGCATCAGCAGGCCTCACTGCTGGCCAAATCGCTGAAACTGCGCATCGAAGGCCAGACGTTACCCGAGTACCGCTACACCGACTACGGCTCACTGATCTCGCTGTCGCGTTTTTCGGCTGTGGGTAACTTGATGGGCAATCTGACCGGCAGCGTGATGCTGGAGGGATGGCTGGCGCGGATGTTCTATGTGTCGCTGTACCGCATGCACCAGATGGCGCTGTACGGCGCTTTCCGCACGGCGATGCTGATGCTTGGCAGCAAGATCGGACGCGGGACTGAGCCGCGGCTCAAGCTGCATTAAAATCTTCAGCGCCTGACAAGCCTCGCTCCTACAGGATCTCACCGTCCGTAGGAGCGAGGCTTTCCCGCGATCCAGGCGCCGCTTTTGTGTCTCACTGTATCCCTGCCCCCGATTCAGCCCTTCACTTACAAACTCCCCCCGTGCACGACACAGTAGCGATACACCGCCCCCGCTAAATGGCCACACCCGAGCAAGGCCCCGCCTGCTTCGGTTATCGCCGCATTCACGCGGTGTCCTTTATCGAGCGGTTGTGTCGTGCAACCCAGGAGAATGTAATGTCCCGTACCACTACTCTCAGCAAAAACACCATTGGCCTGCTCGGCGCCGTCCTGGCCGG
>JAPLSD010000534.1 GCA_026398835.1 Pseudomonas sp. | reverse complement strand
GGTGATCGGGCGTTCGGTCGGGCGCGGCACGCAGCGACCATCTTCGGCGAGGTTGCGGTAGCCTGGCGCAACGTCCATGACTTCCAGCATGTACTCGGCATAGGGTTCCCAATCGGTGGCCATATGCAGCACGCCGCCCACCTTCAACTTGCTGCGAACCAGCTCAGCGAAGGACGCCTGAACGATGCGGCGCTTGTGGTGACGACTCTTGTGCCAAGGATCCGGGAAGAACAGCAACAGGCGATCGAGGCTGTTATCCGCAATACAACGATTGAGCACTTCGATCGCGTCGCAATCGTAGACCCGCAAGTTGGTCAGGCCCTGAGTCAGCACGCCATTGAGCAGCGCGCCAACACCCGGCCGATGCACTTCAACGCCGATGAAGTCCTGCTCAGGCGAAGCCGCAGCCATTTCCAGCAGCGAATGACCCATGCCGAAACCGATTTCCAGGGTGCGCGGCGCGGAACGGCCGAACACCTGGTCGAAGTCCACTGGCGCATCGGCCAGCGGCAGAACAAACAGCGGCGTACCTTGCTCCAGACCTTTCTGCTGACCTTCGGTCATACGCCCGGCGCGCATCACGAAACTCTTGATGCGGCGGTGTTGGCGTTCGTCGCCTTCTGCAGGCGCGATAGGCGTGTCGTTTGATTCAGTCATCAATGGCTCTTACTTGATCAGACCATCCAGCGGCGAGGAGGCGCTGGCATAAAGTTTTTTCGGCATACGACCGGCGAGATAAGCCAGACGACCTGCAACAATGGCGTGCTTCATGGCTTCGGCCATCATGATCGGCTGCTGCGCGTTGGCGATAGCCGAGTTCATCAGCACGGCCTCGCACCCCATTTCCATGGCGATGGTCGCGTCGGAAGCGGTACCGACACCGGCATCCACCAGCACCGGAATATTGGCTTCTTCGAGGATGATCCGCAGGTTGTACGGATTACAGATCCCCAGACCAGTACCAATCAGACCAGCCAGCGGCATCACGGCGATGCAACCGATTTGCTCCAGTTGCCGGGCAATGATCGGATCATCGCTGGTGTAGACCATTACGTCGAAACCATCTTTGACCAGTATTTCGGCGGCCTTGAGGGTTTCGATCACGTTAGGGAACAGGGTTTTCTGATCAGCGAGGACTTCCAGCTTGACCAGGTTGTGACCATCCAGCAGTTCACGGGCCAGACGGCAGGTGCGCACAGCTTCGATCGCGTCATAGCAACCGGCAGTGTTCGGCAGGATGGTGTAACGATCCGGCGGCAGGATATCGAGCAGGTTCGGTTCACCCGGGTTCTGGCCGATGTTGGTCCGGCGCACGGCAACGGTGACAATCTCGGCGCCCGAGGATTCGATGGCCAGGCGGGTTTCTTCCATGTCACGGTACTTGCCGGTGCCTACCAGCAAACGCGACTGGTAAGTACGACCGGCCAGGACGAAGGGCTTATCGCTACGAACGTTGCTCATGGGAAATCCTCTGATGGGGTGAGGTTCTTGCAGGTTCTTGTAGATGGTTTTGGTGCGCAAAGACCGAAAGGCCTAGCCGCCGCCGATGGCGTGTACCACTTCGACCTGATCGCCTTCATTCAGGGAAGTCTCGGCGTGCTGACTGCGCGGGACGATATCCAGATTGAGTTCGACCGCCACCCGGCGTCCAGTCAGATCCAGACGGGTCAGCAGGGCCGCAACGGTTTCGCCGTCGGGCAGTTCAAAGGATTCACCGTTCAACTGAATGCGCATGCCGGATGCCGTCATCATTTTTAGGGGCCAGCATTCTAGCCCGATCAGTCAGGCCGACCCAAGCCATTCGTCTCGAAATGGACTTCTCAGTCAGCTCAACCGCCAGGCGGCAAAACCCAGGCAGACCCAGCCGACCAGAAAGGCCAGACCGCCGAATGGGGTGACAATACCCAGTTTGCTGAAACCGGTCAGGGTCAACAGGTACAGGCTGCCGGAGAACAGCAAGATGCCGACGGCGAATGAAACACCCGCCCATGTCATCAACCGCCCGGGAATCTGTGTGGCCAGCAGCGCTACCGCTAGTAATGCCAGGGTATGCACCAACTGATAGGTGACCCCTGTGTGAAAAATCGCCAGATATTCCGCGCTCAGGCGATTTTTCAGGCCATGGGCGGCAAACGCGCCGAGGGCAACGCCGGTAAACCCAAAGAAGGCAGCCAGCATCAGAAAGCCACGCAGCATGAGGAACTCCAGTCAGAATCATTCAACAGGGTCTGTATAATGGCCCGCTCAACGGGTTCGACCAAGCCATCTCTATGCTGCGTTTACTTTTTCGTCGTTTCACCAAAGCCATGCTCTGGTTCGCAGTCGGCAGCGTTTTGCTGGTGCTGATGTTTCGCTTCGTACCGCCACCCGGGACGGCGTTGATGGTCGAACGCAAAGTCGAATCCTGGTTCGACGGTGAACCGATCGACCTGCAACGCAGCTGGCGGCCATGGAACGAGATTTCCGACGACCTGAAAGTTGCGGTGATTGCCGGTGAGGACCAGAAGTTCTCCGAGCATTGGGGTTTTGATTTCAGCGCGATTCAGGCGGCGCTTGCCCATAACGAACGCGGCGGATCGATCCGAGGTGCCAGTACGCTAAGCCAGCAGGTGTCGAAGAACCTGTTTTTGTGGTCCGGCCGCAGCTGGCTGCGCAAAGGACTAGAGGCCTGGTTTACCGGACTGATCGAAATCCTTTGGCCGAAACAACGGATTCTTGAGGTGTACCTCAACAGCGTGGAATGGGATGACGGCGTATTCGGCGCCGAAGCCGCCGCGCGCCATCACTTCGGAACCGGCGCAGCCTCGCTGTCGCGCCAGCAAGCCAGCCTGCTGGCGGCAGTCCTGCCTAACCCGCGAGTGTGGAGCGCCAGCCATCCGAGCAGCTATGTTGCACGCCGCGCTGGCTGGATTCGCCAACAGATGGGTCAGTTGGGTGGCGACAGTTATCTGGCTGGGTTGAACGATTCACGCAGAGCGCCTTGGGCCCAGTGATCCGAGACCGCGCCGATCTATCTTCGCGCGCAAAAAAAACGCCCCGATCGAATCGGGGCGTTTTTTTGTCTTGTCGCTGAGTTAAGCGGCGATCGACAGTTTGAGCTTGTTCATCGCGCTCTTTTCAAGCTGACGAATACGCTCGGCTGACACGTTGTACTTCTGCGCCAGGTCATGCAGCGTGGCTTTCTCTTCTGCCAGCCAGCGCTGGTAGAGAATGTCGCGGCTGCGGTCGTCGAGCACTTCCAGCGCTTCATGCAGATTGCTGGTGGAATTGTCGGTCCAGTCGGCATCTTCCAGTTGACGCGCCGGATCGTACCGGTGGTCTTCCAGATAGTTGGCCGGCGACTGAAAGGCGCTGTCGTCGTCTGCTTCCGCAGCCGGGTCGAAGGCCATGTCATGGCCGGTCAGGCGACTTTCCATCTCGCGCACTTCCCGCGGCTCTACGCCGAGGCTTTCAGCCACACGATGGACTTCTTCGTTGTTCAGCCAGGCCAGACGCTTTTTCTGGCTACGCAGATTGAAGAACAGTTTGCGCTGAGCTTTGGTAGTCGCGACCTTGACGATGCGCCAGTTGCGCAGGATGAATTCGTGAATTTCAGCCTTGATCCAGTGCACAGCGAACGACACCAGACGCACACCCATTTCCGGGTTGAAGCGCTTTACCGCTTTCATCAGGCCGACGTTGCCTTCCTGGATCAGGTCAGCCTGAGCCAGGCCATAGCCGGAATAGCTGCGGGCAATATGTACAACAAAACGCAGGTGGGCGAGCACCATCTGCCGAGCCGCCCCCAAATCCTGCTCATAGTAGAGACTCTCGGCCAGTTCACGCTCCTGCTCCGGTGTCAGCAATGGAATGCTGTTCACCGTGTGCACATAAGCCTCCAGGTTTGCGCC
>JAPLSD010000237.1 GCA_026398835.1 Pseudomonas sp. | reverse complement strand
GATCGCTTCGAGGTTGACCAGCGCCTGACGCAGCGCTTCACGGGCATAGCCCATGGCGCGGTCTTCGCCGAGGAAGTAACGGTAATCGGTACGCCCGCCGCCGCCGTGACCACCGCGTTCGCGGCGACCATTCTGTTCGACAATGACGCTGACATTGAACCGCACCAATGGACGCACGTCAGCCGCCAGGCTGCCGTCGGTGGATGCCACCAGAATCCGCTCCCAGACCCCGGCCATGCTCACCGTAACTTGTTGAATGCGCGGGTCCAGCAACCGGGTCGCAGCATCAACGCGCTTGAGCAACTCAACCTTTTCAGCGCGGCTGATGACCTCCAGCGGATTGTCCGGCGCGTAGAGCTGAGCGACGTCCTGAGTACTGAAAGCCTGCACGGTGCCATTCTGCCCGGCTCGGGAAATCGAACGGGCGGCACGGGCGGCCAGGCCCAGGGCTTCGAGGGTGATAGCGTTGCTGTAGGCAAAACCGGTCTTCTCACCCGATTGCGCGCGCACGCCGACCCCTTGGTCGAGGTTGAAGCTACCTTCCTTGACGATGCCGTCTTCCAGCGCCCAGGACTCGGAAATCTGCCCCTGGAAATACAGGTCGGCGGCATCGATGCCCGGTCCGGCCAGATCACCGAGCACTGCTTGCAGGCTTTCGATGGTCACGCCGCCGGGCGCTAAAAGGTGTTCACTGACTGAGGACAACAACTCGCTCATATGCTTTGCGCCTTAAATTCATTGTTCTGAGACAGGTCGCTGCGCGCCCTGCGAGAAAAAGCGCCGATGGCTCGCCACCGGCATCCGCGCCCTGATGGACGCCTGTTCGCTGCTATCGCGTTCGGCCAGCAGCACGGCCTCGCCTTGATCCTGTTCAGCCAGCACACGCCCCCAAGGGTCGATAATCGCAGCATGGCCAAAGGTTTCTCGCGGTCCCGGGTGAGTTCCACCCTGGGCGGCTGCCAATAAGTAACACTGAGTCTCGATCGCCCGTGCGCGGATCAGCACTTCCCAATGAGCCGCACCCGTCACCGCAGTAAACGCAGAGGGTGCGGTAATCAACTCGGCACCGGCTGCGCGCAACTCGCTATACAACTCCGGGAAGCGCAAGTCGTAACACACCGTCAGGCCCACTCGGCCGACTGGCGTGTCCGCAACCACTACCGCGTCTCCATGAGCATAGTCATCCGACTCACGATAACGACCGCGATTGTCGGCAACATCCACATCGAACAAATGCAGTTTGTCGTAACGCGCTACCGCCTCGCCGTGTTCGTCTATCAACAAGGAGCAGGCATTGACCTTACCGCCTGGTTGATCCTGGGGCGGCAACGGCAATGTGCCGGCCACTATCCACAAGGTGAGGTCACGAGCGGTCTGTTTCAACCAGGGCAGGATCGGGCCGTCGCCCAGCGCTTCGGCACGCCCAATGTCGGCGATATCCCGGCGCCCCATGGCCGCGAAGTTTTCCGGCAGCACCGCGAGCCGGGCGCCGCCAGCCGCTGCTTGCTCGAGCAAGCGCCGGGCCTGGGCCAGATTGGCCAGCACGTCGCTCTGGCTGACCATTTGAATCACCGCAAGAGACATGG
>JAPLSD010000104.1 GCA_026398835.1 Pseudomonas sp. | reverse complement strand
GATTGAAATTGTTTGACCAGCTTTGCGCGCAAATCACCGAGCACGAACAAAGCATGCATATCGAGATTACTTACTGCCAAGGAAACGTCCCCGAATCTAAAAATGACTCTGCCTGCATGAAACGCAGACAGCACAAAAAAATGACCCTGTCGGTGTTGCCCCGACAATGACTAACGCTAAAAACCCTGAATAAAGCTAAACAATCCGTCAGCACAAGGCATGAGAAGACTAGTGGAGCGATGCTCTCGCCATCTCCCTAGGCCGTCGTCAGACCTTATAGGAAATCGCCCTTCTAATGACCAGAGAATACTGGACTATCAACTTTAGGGAGAAAACTCTTTAAAAAAAGCACTTTTGCGCTCTATCGCCAGAAAAAATGCTTTAGATAAGCCTCTCCCTGGAACGCTGGAGCTAATTCTAGAACAGCGACGCTCTTTGAGACTACCCATTAGCGACCTCCAAGACGAAATTCGGCACACCGACCAGCGTTTGCCGGTGCAGTCGTTTCGTCACACCGATGACTTAACTCAGCCGCCGGCCGGCAACAACTGCCATACTGGCCCGACCAACGAAAACCAGCCTGCGCGGCTGTACCTCAAAAGCATAATAATCTCCAAGGGAAGGCGTTACGTGACGGAATTTGATATAGGCGAATTTTTCATCCATGGCGAGTCCAGGGAAGTAGAAGGCGAGTTTCAAGCTGTGATCGTGATGCGCGCCAAACCACCGCTCACCGCCGTGACTTACCATCAGGTCGAAAAGGACCGCTGGTTCAAGACGCAGGATGTTGCCGCAACGGCTGCCAAAGAAGCAGCCAAGGCTCTGAAATCTGCCGTTGACGAAGGCGCATTGAAAGTCTGATTAATCTGCCCGATACCGCCAACCGAACGCCTGGCGTCAGTCTATCTCTGAGCTACAGTGTCGCAATGACCTCAACCCTTGAATGCTGGGGGTTGCCCATCTGCAAGGAGATGACCATGGATTCGCCAACGCATGACTTGAAAGGCTTATTCGATCAACTTGGACTGGACTCCACCCAGAAGGCTATCGACGATTTCATAGCCAGCCACTCGCCGCTGGCCAACAATCAAAAGCTGATAGAGGCCGATTTCTGGACGCCACCGCAGGCAACATTTTTGAAAGAACAGCTGCGTGAAGACGCCGATTGGGCCGGGGTGGTCGACGACCTGAACCTGCGCATGCATCAAAGGCACTAGCGCGAACGGCTCAATGCAGGCTGTCAGGTTTTTCAATATTTAGTTGAGCCAGCCAGGCAGCCCTGCATTCCTCTGCTTCATCACGACTGGAAAACGCCGTGCCCCGCTGCTCGCCATTGAGCAGCACGATCCAGCAGACGCTTTGGCCCAAAGCCCGCAGGGTGGCTGGCACCCCACTGCCAATCATCACTGCAACATCGACTTTGCTTTGCATGAGGGTTCTCCGAATATTTCATTAGCTACCTAACAATATCGGCATCTTAATGACTT
>JAPLSD010000437.1 GCA_026398835.1 Pseudomonas sp. | reverse complement strand
TTGAGTTGGGTCAGGTTCTGTTGCTGACCGTCCACGCCGATCTGGGCGAAGGTTGCGGTCGCGTTGTCCGGCTTGATCACCGGGAACGAGAGCGGCGTGATCACCAGATTGCCGCTGATCGGCAGTGGCAGCGGAATGCGGATGGAATCGCGGGCAGGTGCCAGGCCGCTTTGCACGACGATCAGAATGTCGCTTTCCTCGGTTTTGCCGGTCGGCTTGTCGAGGTTCAGCAGCGCTTGTTCAAGCAGCGGGGTGTTGGGGCGCAATTCTGCGGCTTTGCGGTAGCCCGGTGCGGCGAGGTCTTTTTCACCCAACGCTTCATAGACGAAACCGGCCAGGTAATGGCTGAACGCACTCTGGTAGCTGTTCTTCAGACTGACGACGTCGGGAGCATTGAGGCTCTCCACCGGATAACCCTTGAGGTCTTTGTACTCGGTCTTGACCCCCTGCTTCTCGGCTTCGTCTTCGCGCTTGAGGTATTCCTTGTCGCGTAACTCGGCGATGACCGCCTCACGTTCGTGGGTCTTCTTGATTTCGGTACGGGCGCCGTCGAAGTCGTTGACGGCCAGCAGATTCAGCGCCATCTGGGTGGTCAGCATGACTTTTTCGTAGTCATAACCTTCGTAGCGACGGACCTTATCGTTGACCAGAAAGCTGCCGAACTGGGACAGGTACTTGTCGGTATCGAACTTGACCGAATCCTCCCAGGCGCCCACTACCTTATCGGCGCTTTTCCACGCAGCTTGGCTACCAGCCAAATCGCCTTTGGCGCGCAACAGTTCACCTTTCTCGAAGTAATAGAGCAGGTCTTTGTCTTCACGGCTGTTGTTTTTCTCCAGCAGGGTCAGCGCGGCATCGACGTTGCCGGCGCTCAACTGCTGGTTGGTTTCCTGAAGCTCGGAGTCGTAACTGCGAAATGCCGAACAACCGGCAAGCAAGGTGACTGCGCTGAGCGCGAGCGAGGTGAGGGCGCGGGATGCCATGTGGAATACTTCTTCCCAGGTAAGTAGCCGAGCGTGCTGGTCGGGCTGGATGAACCAATCGGTGGGGGAAGAAAGCTGCCCTGCCAATTCCTCATTAATAGAGGAGCTTAAATGCCATTTAGGAATAACAAGGGCGCGGCATTATAGTCTTCAAAGATGGCAATGTAATGGCTTTTTAATTCCATGCTTTCTAGAAGTGCCACTATTTGAGTGGCTGAAAGGGGGGGCTCTCAGCGTTCCGGCAATAGACATAAAAGGGCGAGAAAGCTTGAGTGAAACTCATTCGAAGTGAACAATGTGTTACTTCTTATTTCCAATTGAGATTCATTCATGACTGCCTCGTCCCGTTTCCTGGCCTGGCTGGTGCTCCCGGTGTTTGCGCTTTGCAGTTTCAATCTGCTGGCCGACACCGTGGAAGGCGCGCCCCAGGCCCTGCATTTGCTCGACTACATTGGCGCGGATTACCCGGCCACGGTCGAGGGGGGCAAGGCCATTGAAGAGCCTGAGTATCGCAAGCAGCTTGAGTTGTTGAGTGCTCTGAAAGGGCTGATTGCTGCGTTACCGGCCAAACCGGAACGGGGCGAGCTGGAACAGGGCGTCATCAGTCTGCGCAGCGCGGTCACTCAGCGTCAGGATGGCGCAGACGTTGCCCGTCAGGCGCGGCAATTGGGTGCCAGACTGGCGGTGGCCTATGAGGTCAGCCAGGCACCGATCATCACACCGGACCCGACTCGCGGAGCGCCGCTGTACGTCCAGCATTGCTCGGTGTGCCATGGCGACACCGGTGCTGGCGACGGTCCGGCAGGCGTGGGTCTGATGCCGCCACCGACCAATCTGCGTGATGCCGCACGCCAGGATCGCTTGAGCCTCTATGGGATCTACAGCACCCTCGGTTTGGGTATTGAAGGGACGGACATGCCGTCTTTCGCCGATCAACTGGACGACCGCCAGCGCTGGGATCTGGCGACCTACATTGCCAGTTTCAGCCTTGACCCGGCTGCGGTGAAAAGCGAGAAGCGCTTCAACCTCGCGGATCTGGCCCGTCAGACTCCGGGTGAGGTGCTGGCCGCCGAAGGCCCTGAGGCTGCAGCGACTTTCCGTGCCCAGCGTGCTCTGCCGCCGCAGGTCAAACGCGGCCCGGCGCAGTTGCTCGACTACACTGCAGCGACCCTGGACAAGAGCCTCGCGGCCTACCGCGCTGGCGATCACGAGCAGGCTTACGATCTCTCGGTAGCAGCGTATCTGGAAGGTTTCGAACTGGTCGAGAGCTCCCTGGACAACGTCGACGCCAACGTGCGCAAAGACACTGAAAAATCCCTGATGGCTTACCGTCAATCGTTGCAGGACGGATTGTCGGTGGCTCAGGCCGAGCAGCGCATGGACACGGCGAAAGCCAAGTTGAAGCAGTCAGCCGGCCTGTTGGGCACCAATGGTTTGAGCTGGTCCTTGAGCTACATCTCTGGCCTGTTGATCCTGCTGCGCGAAGGACTGGAAGCGATTTTGGTGCTGGCTGCGGTTCTGGCGTTCCTGCGTAACACTGGCCAGCAATCGGCGGTGCGCAGCGTCAACATCGGCTGGGGGTTGGCGCTGGTGGCCGGTCTGGCGACCTGGGCGGTGGCGGCTTACCTGATCGATGTGAGCGGTGCCCAGCGTGAATTGCTCGAAGGTGCGACGGCGTTGTTCGCCAGCGTCATGGTGCTTTGGCTCGGCGTGTGGATGCATGACCGCCGCCACGCAGCGGCCTGGCAGGATTACATTAAGAGCAGTCTGGTCAGCGGCGGTGGGCGGTTCGGCTTTGCGATGCTGGCGTTCTTCTCGGTTTATCGCGAGCTGTTCGAAGTGATCCTGTTCTACGAAACCCTTTGGCTGCAGGCAGGCCCAGCTGGCCACGATGCCGTGCTGGCGGGCGGTGCGACGGCGTTTGTGCTGTTGATCGGTCTGGCTTGGGTGATTCTACGCGGCTCGGCGAAGTTACCGCTGGCACTGTTCTTCGGGATTAACGCCGGTCTGCTGTGCGCGCTGTCGGTGGTGTTTGCCGGGCATGGCGTCAAAGCCTTGCAGGAAGCCGGAGTTTTCGGCACCCGGCCGGTTCCGTTCTTTGACTTCGACTGGCTGGGGATCCACGCTGATGCGTATTCGCTGAGTGCTCAGGCCGTGGCGATTCTGGCGATCATTGTGCTTTACAGCCGTAGTCGCATGGCGGAGAAGCAGCGGTTGCAGGCTTCTTAAAGCATTCGCTGCGCTCATTTCGCGGGCAAGCCTCGCTCCTACGGTTGGTACGGCTCTGTAGGAGCGAGGCTTGCCCGCGAAGCTTTTTAGAGGAAAAAACAAAACATGCGTGTCTGGATCGATGCCGACGCCTGCCCCAAGGCGGCGAAGGATCAAGTAATCAAGTTTGCCTTGAAGCGCCAGTTCGAAGTGGTGCTGGTGGCGGGGCAGAGCCAGATCAAACCGAGCTATGCCTGCGTAAAGCTGATCGTGGTGCCCAGCGGCCCGGATGCGGCCGATGATTATCTGGTCGAACACGCCGTGCCTGGCGAACTGGTCATTTGCAGCGATGTGCCGCTGGCTGATCGGTTGATCAAAAAGGGCGTCGCTGCTCTCGATCCGCGTGGCAAGGAATTCGATCCGCAGAACATGGGCGATCGACTCGCAGTGCGAAACTTGTTCACTGACCTGCGCGATCAGGGCCAGATGGGTGGCGGCCCGCCACCCCATGGCGAACGCGAGAAGCAGGCGTTCGCCAATGCTCTGGACCGGATCCTGACGCGGTTGATGCGAAAAGCTTGAGCCAGGCACGCCACAAGTGGGGCTCGATGCTGTTTAAACATCATTCTCGTGAGTCAGCTCCAGCACCCGATCAACCAGTTTATTAATCCCCGAAGCCGCTTCGCTGATCGACTGCGCGAGCATGTAAGCCGGGGTGCTGACCAGTTTGCGTGCCTTGTCTTCGATGATTTCGCTAACGGCGCACTCTTCGTGGGTGGCGCCCATTTTGGTCATCGCAGCGGCCGTATCGGCATCGTTGCCGATGGTGCAAGTCACGCCCGGGCCGTAGATCTTGGCGGCCAAGGCCGGCGAGATGCAGATCAGGCCGACCGGTTTGCCGGCTTCGGCAAAGGCTTCAGCCAAGGCCAGTACTTCTGCCTGGACGCTGCAACCGACGCCTGCGATGGCGAAGTTGGAGAGGTTTTTCGCCGCGCCGAAACCGCCAGGCACGATCAGCGCATCGAAGTCTTCGGCATTGGCTTCGCGAATATCCTTTACCTGACCACGGGCAATGCGCGCCGATTCGATCAACACATTGCGCGACTCGGGCATTACGTCGCCGGTCAGGTGGTTGATCACATGCAAT
>JAPLSD010000721.1 GCA_026398835.1 Pseudomonas sp. | reverse complement strand
GGCGATGCCGAGCCGTATGACAGCGCCCAGAAAGACGAAATCCTGCGCCTGGCGTATGTCGGCATCACCCGGGCGGTTAAACATTGTTACTGGTATGTCGATGCTCAGGATGCGCAGGCCGCCAACGTCCCCAAGGCTTCCGACCGGATCGCCAGGGACAAGGCGTTCTTTGCCGATCAGCGGGGGATGAAGGTTCAGGCCTGACCGCAGACAACAAAAAGCCCACAAAACGTGGGCTTTTTGTTGGGGGTTCAATGATTAACCAAAACTTCTTAAAGCCATGGGTGGGATAAAGGATTCGAGCTCATCTTCTACCGCTTCGATAATTCGTTCGACGTCGGCGGCGTTCATCACTGTTTTACAAGGGATACCGGCTATGGCGATCATGGTTTCGCCGCTGGCGCGGTCGAACAATCGGGCAATCATGCTGCCGGGTGCATCCATGCTGGCCTCGAAGCCCATTGGATGAAAATGCCAGCGCATGAGCTGGCAGGCGTTGGGAAAGGTGACCTTGGAAAAGACTTGATTCATGTGTTGCCCACCTTGTTCATTGAGCGCCTCCTTAGCTCGCGGTAGGAACGGAAGAGCCGTCACTGGCCCAACCTGTGTAGTGCTTAAAAATAGCACTCCCCGCACTCGGTATAAGGTTTTTTTCAAACCGTTTGGCGATTACTTTGAAAAGCGTTGATGTAGGACATGTCCCACTGTTCATTAGGCAAAGGGCC
Organism: Pseudomonas sp.; assembly: GCA_026398835.1. Classification (GTDB taxonomy): domain Bacteria; phylum Pseudomonadota; class Gammaproteobacteria; order Pseudomonadales; family Pseudomonadaceae; genus Aquipseudomonas. The sequence goes on along the minus strand of JAPLSD010000721.1, from coordinate 5,164 downwards.
ATTGTTTAGGGCCATGAATTGGCCATTGAAGCGCGGCCCGAAGTTCGGCAAGCTCTGTTTTTCTATCATCGAGTGTTCTATGCCTGCCAATGATGATGGCCCGCTGCAAACCCAGGCCACCGGCGAAACTGTTCTGCGCTATCACCTGTGCTGGAAGCACCGTGACCTCGATGGCGTCATGGCGCTCTACCACCCGGACATCCAGTACAACGACTTCTTTCAGAACCGCGTTTTCGGTCTGGATGAGTTGCGTGAATACGTGCGCAGCAGCATGCCGCGCGATCCGGATGAAGCCCTTGAGCACTCTGACCGTATCCGTCTGGATGGCAATACCGCGTTCATTCAGTACCGCGTGACCTTGCGCGGTGGTCAGGGGCTGGTGTCGTTTCGCGCCAGCGAAGCGATCACCGTGCGTGACGGGCTGATCTGGCGGGTCAACGAATACGCCTCGCTGGTGCATGAGCAGCCGTCCAGCAAGACCGCTAACAGCCTGCGCCCGGCGGTCAGTCGGCTGGGGCTTTCGCCGCGACAGTTGAGCTTTATGGCGCAGGACCTGCAGCAGTATTTCGAGCGTCAGCAGCCTTATCTGGACCCCGAGCTTGATCTGCAACGGGTAGCTAACGAGTGCGGTTACAGCCGCAATCAGATCTCCTACTTGCTCAACCAGGTGCTGGGGCAAAGCTTCTATCGCTACGTCAACCAGGCTCGCCTTCAGCACGTGTTGGCGGCACTGGACAAAGCAACGCCCCCGTTGAGGATCGACGAACTGGCGTTCGCCGCCGGCTTCAATTCTTTGTCGGCGTTCTATAGCTGTTTCCGCCAGCACACCGGCATGTCTCCAAAGGCGTATGCCAAACACATTTCTTTGCGTGCACGCGCGCAAGACAGCCTCTGAACCCAGGCACTAGGATCGCAGCCATCTAGTTTTGGGTTGCGGAGTTTTGCATGCCGGCGTGGCGCACTATCAGTTTGTGGATGGATCAGCTCGAAGAGCCCTTGATTGCACGGCCGTCGCTGGAGCAGGACCTGGATGTCGACGTGGCGATTATCGGCGCCGGCTATACAGGGTTGTGGACGGCGTACTACCTCAAACGCCTGGCACCGGATTTGAACATAGCCATCGTTGAAGCACAGACCGCAGGCTTCGGCGCTTCCGGGCGTAATGGCGGTTGGCTGATGGGCAACCTGTTGGGTGAAGATCGTTTGCTCGCCGATCTATCTGCCGAGCAGCGTCGCGCTTCGTTTGATTTGCTGCATGGTATCCCGGATGAAGTGGCGATCGTCATCGAACGCGAAGGCATCGACTGCGATTACCGCAAGGGCGGCGTGTTGTATTGTGCGGCGCGTTACCCCGAGCAGGAGACCAGCCTGCGCCGCTACCTGGACAAACTTTACAGCCAGGGCCTGAACGAAGCGGACTACCGCTGGCTCAGCCCTGAGCAACTGGCGCAGCAGATCCGCGTCGCCAAACCTTATGGCGCTATCTATGCACCCCATTGTGCAACGATCCAGCCGGCCAAACTGGTGCGTGGCCTGGCCCGGACTGTCGAGCGCATGGGGGTAAAGATCTTCGAAAACAGCCCGGTCACCGACTGGCAGTCCGGCAGTTTACGCACCGCCAAGGCGCAGGTTCGCAGTCGCTGGATCGTGCCCGCAGTGGAGGGTTATGCGTTGACGCTGGCGCCGCTGGGGCGTTATCAACTGCCGGTACAGAGTTTGCTGGTGGCCACCGAGCCACTGTCCGCTGCGACCTGGGAAGAGATCGGCTTGAGTCAGGGTCAGGCTTTCAGCGAAAGCAGCCGGCAAGTCACCTACGGCCAGCGCACCGCCGACAATCGCCTGGTATTCGGCGCTCGCGGCGGTTATCAGTTCGCCGGGAAACTGCGCCACAACTTTGACCTGACAACCAGCGAAGTCGAATTGCGACGCTACTTGTTCGGCGAACTTTTCCCGCAGCTCAAGAACGTCAAGATCACCCACGCCTGGGGCGGCAATCTGGGGATGTCCCGGCGCTTCAAACCGCACATGCTCTGCGATCGCAGCAACGGTATCGCCTTGTCTGGCGGTTACGGCGGCGAGGGCGTAGGCGCGAGCAATCTTGGCGGCCGGACGCTGGCCGACCTGATCCTGGAACGCGATACCGCGCTGGTGCGCCAACCCTGGGTGATTCAGCAGGGCGGTCTCAATGCGCTCAAAGCCTGGGAGCCGGAACCCTGCCGCTGGCTCGGTTACAACGCGATCATTCGCAGCTTCGTCCATGAAGACCAGACCCTGGCAAATCCGGCGACCGCGCCCTGGCGGCGCAAGCTCGCCTGTCGTGTGGCGGGCTTCATGGAAGGCTTCATGCAGTAACGGCTCGCCGATCATCCACCCGTAGGGACCACCATGAGCATCACGCAATTCAAAAACACGCTGAACGTCACACTGGAAGAGTCAGCCCCGGTGGCCGTGCCATTAGGTACGCCGGTCGCGGTGACTTCGACCACGAGCGTCGAACGCAACGATGGCGTTGAAACCGGCATCTGGGAATGCACGCCCGGTCGCTGGCGACGGCAGATCGTCGCCCAAGAGTTCTGTCACTTCATTCAGGGGCGCTGCACCTTCACCCCGGACCAGGGTGAAACCTTACACATAGAAGCGGGCGACGCACTGATGTTGCCAGCCAACAGCATCGGGATCTGGGATATCCAGGAAACCGTGCGCAAGACTTACGTTTTGATTTTTTGATCCTCTGATCAGCCGAAAACCTGCCAATAAAAACAGCCGCACATAATCAGGAATCGAATCATGATCCGCATGACCACCGCTTCGTTGAAATTAGCTCCATTGATGCTCCTCGCTTCACTCAGTCAGGCGGCCGAGACCGTCAAGATCTACAACTGGTCGGACTACATCGCGCCGGACACGATGAAGAATTTCCAGAAAGAAACCGGCATTGCCTTCACCTATGACGTCTACGACAGCAACGAAACCCTCGATGGCAAGCTGATGACCGGAAAATCCGGTTATGACGTGGTGTTCCCGTCCAACCATTTCATGGCTCGACAGATTCAGGGTGGGGCGCTGAAGAAGCTCGACAAGAGCCAGTTGCCGAACTGGAAAAACCTCAATCCGGTGTTGCTCAAGGCCCTGCAAACCAACGACCCGGGCAACGAACACGGTTTCCCGTACCTGTGGGGCAGCACCGGGATTGGCTACAACATCGCCAAGGTCAAAGCGGTACTGGGTGACAATGCGCCGGTGGATTCCTGGGATCTGATCTTCAAACCCGAGAACATGAAAAAACTCCAGAAGTGTGGCGTGGCGATCCTCGACAACGGCCCGGAATTGCTGCCGGCGGCGCTGAACTACCTCGGTCTGCCACACCACAGCCAAGACCCGGCGGACTACAAGAAAGCTGAAGCGCTGCTGATGAAAGTCCGGCCGTATGTCAGCTATTTCCACTCGTCCAAATACACCAGCGACCTGGCCAACGGCGATATCTGCGTGGCCGTGGGCTTCTCCGGCGACATCTTGCAAGCCGAAAGCCGCGCCAAAGAAGCCAACAACGGCGTGGACATCGGTTACTCGATTCCCAAAGAAGGCGCAGCGATCTGGTTCGACATGGTCGCGATGCCCGCTGACGCCCCCGATGAAAAGGCCGGTTACGCCTTTATGAACGACCTGCTGCGCCCGGACGTCATGGCCAGCATCAGCAACTACGTGCACTACGCCAACGGCAACGAACAGGCTGACAGCCTGATCGATCCGGCCATCAAGAACGACACCAAGGTCTACCCAAGTCCGGAAATGATGAACAAGTTGTTCGCCCTGGAAGCCATGCCGCTGAACATCGACCGGATCCGCACACGGCTGTGGAACAAGATCCGGACGGGGAGCTAAAACAACGCCCCCGTCGAGGTACCTCCTTGGAGGAATAGTCTCGGCAGGCGTTCCAGTTCAGGCTGGGCCATACCTTTATCTACAGGAAGGCTTGGATATGGCCCATCTGGCGCAACGCATTTTTCAACCGCTGAACATCGCCGTGCTGACCATCAGCGATACGCGAACCTTCGATACCGACACCTCGGGACAAACACTGACGGATTTGCTGCAAACCGCCGGGCATGTGTTGATCGACCGCGATCTGGTCAAGGACGACATTTATCAGATCCGCGCAAAACTCTCCCACTGGATCGCCGACCCTCAAGTGCAAGTGGTGCTGATGACCGGCGGCACCGGATTCACCCCTCGCGACAACACCCCGCAAGCGGTCCTGCCGTTGCTGGACAAACATGTGGAAGGCTTCGGCGAACTGTTCCGCCAGGTGTCTCTGGCGGAAATCGGTATGTCCAGTTTGCAGTCCCGGGCATTGGCCGGGATGAGCAACGGGGTGCTGGTGTGCTGCGTACCGGGCTCGCCGGGCGCGTGTCGAACGGCCTGGAACAAGATCCTCCTGGAACAACTGGACAGTCGCACTGGCCCATGTAATTTCGCTCCGCATTTGAAGCCGCAGGCGCAGCAGGTCATTGACGCCTGCGAGGCACGCTTATGACCGGCCCGGTGTGCGACAGCGGCCAGCTGATGCCAGTGGACGAGGCCATCGCCCGACTGCTGAACCAGGCACCACCGCCGCCACCGTCGCAAAAGATCCCCCTGGATCAAGCCTTGGGGCGGGTGTTGGCAGCGGATATTCATTCCCCGGTGAACCTGCCGGCCTGGGACAACAGTGCCATGGACGGCTACGCCCTCAGGGCGGCTGACCTGCCACTGGCGGGCGGTTACTTATCGGTGGTGGGCCGGATTGCCGCGGGGGCCAGCGACAGCTCGCCATTGTTACCGCAAACGGCGGTGCGGATCTTTACCGGTGCGCCGCTGCCACCGGGTGCCGATACCGTGGTGCCGCAAGAACGTTGCCGGATTGAGGGTGAGCACGTCTGGCTCCCGCCGGTAAGCGTTGGCGACCACGTGCGCAAGGAGGGCGAAGAAGTGCGCCGCGGGCATCTGCTGCTTAAGGCCGGCAAGCGCTTGCGCGCACAAGAGTTGGGGCTGCTGGCCGGTGCCGGAGTGGCGCGGGTCGAGGTCTACCGACCGTTGCAGGTGTGCCTGCTCAGCAGTGGCGATGAATTGCGTGAGCCGGGTGATTCGTTGGCGCCGGGGCAGATTTACAACAGCAACCGTTACT
>JAPLSD010000177.1 GCA_026398835.1 Pseudomonas sp. | reverse complement strand
ACCCAGGCCTGGGCGATCTGCGCGTTCGATACACCACGGGCACGGGCCACGCGTTGCACCGAATGAGCGATTTCGAACGAGGCTTCGTCGCTGTACATCTGTTGGGTGAAAAAGTCGGTCTGGTTGCGGGTCGATTGCACGTCGCCGGTCAGCAACCCACGGGCCAGCGGACTGAACACCGAGACGCCGAGACCTTGATCGCGGCAGAACGGGATCATCTCGCGCTCTTCTTCGCGGTAGGCGCAGTTCAGTTGCAACTGCATGTTGATCGGCTGGACCCAACCATTGCGCTCGCAAGCCATGAGGATCTTCGCCAGTTGCCCGGTGAGCATGGTCGACACGCCGATGTAACGGGCCTTGCCGGAACGCACGATGTCGTTCATCGCGCTCATGGTTTCTTCAACCGGGGTGTTCATGTCGTAGTAATGCAGCATGAACACATCAACGTAATCCATGTTCAGACGCTTCAACGAGGCGTCGATGCTGTCCATGATGTGCTTGCGCGAATGGCCGCTGGCATTGATGCCGTTGCGGGTGCCGTAGCCGACTTTGGTGGTGATCACCAGGTCTTCACGACGGGCCAGGCGCTGGACGATGCGCCCCACCACTTCCTCGCCGACGCCTGCGGAATAGAAGTCCGCCAGGTCGATGAAATTCACCCCGTTGTCCAAAGCGTGGGCGACGATCGGCTCGCTTTGCTTTTCATTGAAAATCCACGGTTTCCAGTCCGGGGTGCCCATGTTCATGGTGCCCAGGCACAGGCGGGAGACTTGCAGGCCGGAGTTGCCCAAACGAATGTATTGCATGGCGCGGACCTCAGGCTTTTGGCGTGTAGAAAGGGTTGCTGATGTGATCGACCACATCCGCCAGTTGCGCGGTTTCCGGCTTGCCGGTCAGGGCGGCGCGGATCGCTGTGCGGCAGGCGTTGTAGTTGTTCAGGTAGACCGCATCGAGGTCATCGCAGGCCGGGTTGACCCAGTTGGCCGTGACGATGGCCCACTCGTCTTCGGCTTCCGGTGGCAAGGTGCCGTCCAGCAGCGCTTCAAGCACAGCCTTGGCGATCCCGGCCTGGGATGCGCCCCAAGTGGCGTTGCCATGCAGGTCGCTGCTGATCGCGGCTTTGTTGACATAAAGGGTCATCGGCTTGACCGGGATGTTCGGCTGGGCGATCACCATGAACGGGCAATGCCCCTGGCTTGGCGACGCCAGGCTGTTGGCAAACGCCTGCCCTGCCGGACCGTTGCGCGGCCCGATCAGAATGTTGATGTGCGCGGCGTTCACGCCAGGGCCTTCGAAACCTTCACCGATGTACAGGTCGAGTTCTTTCATGGGTCATTGCTCTTTTTGGATTTTTTGGGGTGATCAGAAGTGCACGCGGATCGTGAAGATCGCGGGGCAAATATTGGGGTTCGAAGAGCGCAGCACAGGGCTGGCGTGGACGCGGCAGTGGGGCTTAGTCATGATTGCAAACGCTCTTTTTTGTTGTTGATGAGCTGTGTTTGCGATTTTTTAACACTGGGGGTTCGGGGGGCAGTAACCATTAAAAGTCATGGGGGTATGAGTTCTGGTCATACCCAGCGAGTTCAAGCCCCCGGTGTCAGGATAGTTGTCGCCTCTCTGGATTTTCCTGAAAAAGCAGATCGGGGGCGCAAAGAGACTGTTCGTGCTCGATCGCTTCCCTGTAACCTGACGATGCAATCAATGTGGTCGAGGTGGCATGAACGCGAAGCGAGCACACCACCTCAATACCGCTGGTTCAGTTAGCCATTTGCCGCTCCCGGCCAGCCGGCCTGATACAAGGCTTTGAGCAACGTCTCGGAATCCAGCCCTGGCACGGCATGGCCGTTGCCTTCGGCGGTGTCGGCGGCCAGCAAGGCATTGATGATGGCTT
>JAPLSD010000335.1 GCA_026398835.1 Pseudomonas sp. | reverse complement strand
TTTCCACCTGCGCATCGAAGCGCCGCCGCGCCTGCGGTCGAAAGAGAAGACCATGAAAGACACCATTCGCCAGCTGATCCAGCAAGCCATCACCCAACTCGTCAACGAAGGTGTGTTGCCTGAAGGCCTGACGCCGGCGATCCAGGTGGAGAATTCCCGCGACAAGACTCACGGCGACTTCGCCAGCAACATCGCCATGATGCTGGCCAAGCCTGCGGGCATGAAGCCACGCGATCTGGCAGAAAAAATCATCGCCGCACTGCCGGCCGACGAACACGTCAGCAAAACCGAGATCGCAGGGCCAGGCTTCCTTAATTTCTTCCAGAACACCCAGGCCCTGGCCTCGCGTCTGGACGCAGCCCTCGCGGACTCGAAAATCGGTGTACGCAAGGCCGGTCCGGGGCGTGGCGCGGGTTCTCGAGTTCCTCGGCGATACCGTGATCCGTCAGAACCACGTCGGCGACTGGGGCACCCAGTTCGGCATGCTGATGGCTTATTTGCAGGAAAATCCGATCACCAGCGACGAACTGTCGGACCTGGAAAACTTTTACCGCGCCGCCAAGCAACGCTTCGACGAATCCGAAGAGTTCGCTGATCGTGCCCGCGGCCTGGTGGTGAAGCTGCAAGCCGGTGATCCGGAATGCCTGGCGCTGTGGACGCGGTTCCGGGATATCTCGCTGTCCCACTGCCAAGCCATCTACGAACTGCTGAACGTCAAACTGACCATGTCCGACGTGATGGGTGAAAGTGCCTACAACGATGACCTGATCAACGTGGTCAACGACCTCAAGGCCAAAGGCCTGCTGGTGGAAAGCAACGGCGCTCAGTGCGTGTTCCTCGACGAATTCAAGAACGCCGACGGCGACCCGCTGCCGGTGATCATCGTCAAGGCCGACGGCGGCTATCTCTATGCCACCACCGACCTGGCGGCCGTGCGCTACCGCAGCGGCAAACTAAAGGCTGATCGCGCGCTGTACTTCGTCGACCAGCGTCAGGCCCTGCACTTCCAGCAGGTGTTCGAAGTGGCCCGTCTCGCCGGCTTCGTGACCCATCCGATGGAAATGGAGCACATGGGCTTCGGCACCATGAACGGCGCCGACGGCCGTCCGTTCAAGACCCGTGACGGCGGCACAGTGAAGCTGATCGATCTGCTGAACGAAGCCAAAGAACGCGCCTACGCGCTGGTGAAGGAAAAGAACCCGGAACTGGCTGAAGCCGATCTGCGCAACATCGCCAAGGTGGTGGGCATTGGCGCGGTGAAGTACGCCGACCTGTCCAAGCATCGCACCAGTGACTACAGCTTCAACTTCGACCTGATGCTCAACTTCGAAGGCAATACCGCGCCTTACCTGCTGTACGCCTACACCCGTGTGGCCGGCGTATTCCGCAAACTCGGCAAGGACTTCAGCGAAGTTGAAGGGCACATCGTGCTCGAGGCGGCTCACGAACATGAGCTGGCCGCCAAACTGGCGCAATTCGGCGAAGTGCTGAATAACGTCAGCGACAAGGGCACGCCGCACATCCTCTGCACCTACCTGTACGACGTAGCCGGTCTGTTCTCCAGCTTCTACGAGAACTGCCCGATCCTCACCGCGCAAACGCCAGCACAGATGCAGAGTCGCTTGCGTCTTGCGGCGCTGACCGGTCGCACACTCAAGCAAGGCCTGGAGTTGTTGGGCCTGGAAACTCTGGAGCGTATGTAAGTTGGCTGCCAAGAAAAAACCTGCACCCAAGCGTGGCGCCAGCCGTTACCAAGCTCCTGCAAAAAAACCGATCCCGGGTTGGCTATGGATGGCCATCGGCCTCACCGTGGGCGCATTCATCGTCTTTTTGATGAAACTCGAACCGGGCAAGGGCGATGACGTCAAACGGGTCAAGCAAGAACAGCAGAAAGCCACCAAGATCGCCGAAGCGAACAAGACGCCTCCGAGCCCACAGCAACCGGTGAAGCCGAAATACGACTTCTACACCCTGCTGCCGGAATCCGAAGTGATCGTGCCGCCGGATGCCGTGCCTGAGAAAACCCTGCCGACTCCGCAGCCTGTACCAGTGGCTCCGGTGACCCCGGCCCAGGCGGCGAAGATTGACACTGCTCGGGCTCAGGCGGCACTTGCCGGCATTACCCCACCGCCAGCGCCGCCAGTCTCCAAAGCAGCGCCGGTGACCAAGTTCTTCCTTCAGGCCGGTTCGTTCCGCAAAGAGGCCGATGCCGACAAGGTTCGCGCGCAGATCATCCTGCTCGGGCAGGCGGTTGCCGTTGAGTCAGGGACCGTGAAGGACGAGACCTGGTATCGGGTGCTGGTCGGGCCGTTCAGCAATCGTGAACAGCTGACCACTGCGCAGAAACAATTGGCTGGCAGCGGCTTTAGTAATCTGTTGTTACAACAACGCCAGAGCCGCTAACGGCTCTGATCGTTCCCACCCTCCCGGGTGGGAATGATCAAGACATCGCCGTCGCGCTTGGAACACCGCTCGTCTTCCACAGTTGAAATACGCTCCACCACCCCCATATGAGTTTCCATCAGGGCATTTTCGCCCCGCTGCGTGGAGACTCTCCCTTGACCACCATCGTTTCAGTTCGCCGCCACGGCAAAGTCGTCATGGGCGGCGACGGCCAGGTTTCTCTCGGCAATACCGTAATGAAAGGCAACGCGAAAAAAGTTCGCCGCCTGTATCACGGTCAAGTCATCGCCGGTTTTGCCGGAGCCACCGCTGACGCCTTCACTCTGTTCGAGCGTTTCGAAGGCCAGCTCGAAAAGCATCAAGGTCACCTGGTTCGCGCGGCCGTAGAGCTCGCCAAAGAATGGCGCACCGATCGCTCCCTCAGCCGCCTGGAAGCCATGCTGGCAGTTGCCAATAAAGACGCATCCCTGATCATCACCGGTAACGGCGATGTGGTTGAGCCTGAAGAAGGCCTGATCGCTATGGGTTCCGGTGGCGGTTACGCTCAGGCCGCAGCCAGTGCCCTGCTGAAGAAAACCGATCTGTCGGCCCGCGAAATCGTCGAAACCGCGCTCGGCATCGCCGGCGACATCTGTGTATTCACCAACCACACCTTCACCATTGAGGAGCAGGACCTCGCCGAGTAAGCCTGTTTCGGCCATCGCGCCACGGCTTTTATTCTTGCTTGAGGACCGCAAATTATTATGTCCATGACTCCCCGCGAAATCGTCCACGAACTTAATCGCCATATCATCGGCCAGGACGATGCCAAACGCGCCGTCGCCATCGCGCTGCGTAACCGCTGGCGCCGGATGCAGCTGCCCGAAGAGCTGCGCGTCGAAGTGACGCCCAAGAACATTCTGATGATCGGCCCGACCGGTGTCGGTAAAACCGAAATCGCCCGACGCCTGGCCAAACTGGTCAACGCTCCGTTCATCAAGGTCGAAGCGACCAAGTTCACCGAAGTCGGCTATGTCGGCCGTGACGTCGAGTCGATCATTCGTGATCTGGCCGACGCTGCGATCAAGCTGCTGCGCGAACAGGAAATGACCAAGGTTCGTTATCGCGCAGAAGAGGCTGCCGAAGATCGCATCCTCGACGCACTGCTGCCCCCGGCACGCATGGGCTTCAACGAAGACGCCGCGTCGAGCCATGATTCCAACACCCGCCAACTGTTCCGCAAGCGCCTGCGCGAAGGTCAGCTGGATGACAAAGAGATTGAAATCGAAATTGCCGAATCGGTCGGTGTCGACATCTCTGCGCCACCAGGCATGGAAGAGATGACCAACCAGCTGCAGAGCCTGTTCGCCAACATGGGCAAGGGCAAGCGCAAAAATCGCAAGCTCAAGGTCAAGGAAGCGCTGAAACTGGTACGCGACGAAGAAGCCGGTCGTCTGGTCAATGAAGAAGAACTCAAAGCCAAAGCCCTGGAAGCGGTCGAACAACACGGCATCGTGTTCATCGACGAAATCGACAAGGTCGCCAAGCGCGGCAATTCCGGCGGCGTCGACGTATCCCGTGAAGGCGTACAGCGCGACCTGCTGCCGCTGATCGAAGGCTGCACGGTCAACACCAAGCTGGGCATGGTCAAGACCGACCATATCCTGTTCATCGCCTCTGGTGCGTTCCACCTGAGCAAGCCGAGCGATCTGGTGCCGGAGCTGCAAGGCCGTCTGCCGATTCGTGTGGAACTCAAGGCGCTGACCCCTGAAGACTTCGAACGCATCCTCAGCGAGCCCCACGCGTCGCTTACCGAGCAATACCGTGAGCTGCTGAAGACCGAGGGCCTGACCATCGAGTTCTTGCCCGACGGCATCAAGCGTGTGGCCGAGATCGCCTGGCAGGTCAACGAAAAGACCGAGAACATCGGCGCCCGCCGTCTGCACACCTTGCTCGAGCGCCTGCTTGAAGAGGTGTCGTTCAGTGCCGGTGATCTGGCCAGCGCCCATGACGGCAAAGCGATCCTGATCGATGCCGACTACGTCAACAGCCACCTCGGCGAATTGGCGCAGAACGAAGACCTCTCTCGTTATATCCTGTAGGTCATGTGAACTCTTGTAGGAGCACGGCTTGCCGGCGATGGCGCACTTGAAACCGCCATCGCCGGCAAGCCGTGCTCCTACAGGGGTCAGACCACGCGCCATACAGACGGACTACAGGTCATGACCAAACTCCCCATCGCTATCGAACTGCACAAAGCCTCGAAAACCCTGACGCTGAAATACGCGCTGGATGAGGTGTATCACCTGCCCGCCGAATTCTTGCGCGTGCACTCTCCTTCCGCCGAAGTCCAGGGCCACGGCAAACCTATCCTGCAATTTGGCAAGATCGGCGTAGGCCTGAACAAGGTAGAACCGGCCGGTCAGTACGCACTGAAATTGACCTTCGACGACGGCCATGACAGCGGCCTGTTCACCTGGGATTATCTGTACCAACTGGCGCAACGTCAGGAAGCACTTTGGGCAGATTATCTTGCAGAACTCAAAGCGGCTGGAAAATCCCGCGACCCGAGCGAATCCATCGTCAAGCTGATGCTCTAATTCAGGCCTCCCGCTCTTTAGAGGGCATTTTCTAATTTCATCTGTTTGAATGCTCCGCTGCGCGGCAAGCGATTGGCCTGCTTGCGAAAAAAATTAAACTCGGGTAACCAATGGAGCTGGCAAGTTCCCTGCAGTGCTCTCTGAACTAGAAAGCAGCGGTGCGCAATTAACGGTCACCCGAGCAGTAGTACCTGGCGGTTGCTGTGTGACTACACAGCTGGTCCCGGTACTCGTCTCAGGACAATGGAGCGTCGTAGATGAGTAACAAGAATAGCGATGACTTGAATCGTCAAGCCTCGGAAAACACCCTCGGGCTTAACCCTGTCATCGGCCTGCGTGGAAAAGATCTGCTGACTTCTGCCCGAATGGTTTTAACCCAAGCCATCAAACAGCCCATTCACAGCGTCAAGCACGTCGCGCATTTTGGCATCGAGCTGAAGAACGTGATGTTTGGCAAATCGAAGCTGCAACCGGAAAGCGATGACCGTCGCTTCAACGACCCCGCCTGGAGTCAGAACCCACTCTACAAACGCTATCTGCAAACTTATCTGGCGTGGCGCAAGGAGCTCCACGACTGGATCGGCAACAGCAACCTGTCCGAACAGGACATCAGTCGTGCTCACTTCGTGATCACCCTGATGACCGAAGCCATGGCCCCGACCAACAGTGCGGCCAATCCGGCGGCGGTCAAACGCTTCTTCGAAACCGGCGGTAAAAGCCTGCTCGACGGCCTCTCACATCTGGCCAAGGACCTGGTCAACAACGGCGGCATGCCGAGCCAGGTGGACATGGGCGCTTTCGAAGTCGGCAAGAGTCTGGGGACGACTGAAGGTGCGGTGGTTTTCCGCAACGACGTACTCGAATTGATCCAGTACCGGCCGACCACCGAACAGGTGCATGAGCGACCGCTGCTGGTGGTCCCGCCGCAGATCAACAAGTTCTATGTGTTTGACCTGAGCCCGGATAAAAGCCTGGCGCGCTTCTGCCTGCGCAACAACCAGCAAACCTTTATCGTCAGCTGGCGCAACCCGACCAAGGCCCAGCGTGAGTGGGGCCTGTCGACTTACATCGACGCGCTCAAAGAAGCCGTCGACGTGGTCTCCGCCATCACCGGCAGTAAAGACATCAACATGCTCGGCGCCTGCTCCGGTGGCATTACCTGCACCGCGCTGCTGGGTCACTACGCCGCTCTCGGCGAGAAGAAGGTCAATGCCCTGACGCTTTTGGTTAGCGTGCTCGACACCACCCTCGACTCCCAGGTTGCGCTATTCGTCGATGAGCAGACCCTGGAAGCCGCCAAGCGTCACTCGTATCAGGCCGGCGTGCTGGAAGGCCGCGACATGGCCAAAGTCTTCGCCTGGATGCGCCCTAACGATCTGATCTGGAACTACTGGGTCAACAACTACCTGCTGGGTAACGAGCCACCGGTCTTCGACATTCTGTTCTGGAACAACGACACCACCAGGCTGCCTGCAGCGTTCCACGGCGACCTGATCGAAATGTTCAAAAATAACCCACTGATCCGTGCCAATGCACTGGAAGTGAGCGGTACGCCGATTGACCTTAAACAAGTCACTGCCGACATCTACTCCCTGGCCGGCACCAACGATCACATCACGCCCTGGAAGTCTTGCTACAAGTCGGCGCAACTGTTCGGTGGCAAGGTAGAATTCGTGCTGTCCAGCAGCGGGCATATCCAGAGCATTCTGAACCCGCCGGGCAATCCGAAATCACGTTACATGACCAGCACCGACATGCCGGCCACCGCCACTGAATGGCAAGAAAATTCCACCAAACACACCGATTCCTGGTGGCTGCACTGGCAGGCCTGGCAGGCCGAGCGCTCGGGCAAACTGAAAAAGTCCCCGACAATCCTGGGCAACAAGGCCTATCCGTCAGGAGAAGCCGCACCGGGCACGTATGTGCATGAACGTTAAGTTGTAGGCAGTCGAGAAGTCCGCGGCACTCGGAGGTGCCGCGAGCCCTACCCATACAGCCGAGGCCAGGCCTCGAATAATCTGGAGCACGCTCAGGACGGCGTGTTCGGCGGTTTAACCCACAGGGCTTCTGAGATGCCGCTACCGTTCATATTCCGTACTGTCGACCTGGATGGCCAAACCATCCGCACCGCGGTACGCCCCGGCAAGTCTCATATGACGCCCTTGCTTATTTTCAATGGCATCGGCGCCAACCTGGAGCTGGTGTTTCCGTTCATCCAGGCGCTTGACCCGGATCTGGAGGTGATTGCCTTCGACGTTCCCGGTGTTGGCGGCTCGTCGACGCCCAACAGGCCTTACCGTTTTCCCGGACTGGCCAAACTGACCGCGCGCATGCTCGACTACCTGGACTACGGGCAAGTCAACGTCGTGGGCGTTTCCTGGGGTGGCGCACTGGCCCAGCAATTTGCTTACGACTATCCAGAGCGCTGCAAAAAACTGGTGCTCGCGGCAACCGCAGCAGGCGCCTTTATGGTGCCGGGCAAGCCGAAAGTGCTGTGGATGATGGCCAGCCCCAGACGCTATATCCAGCCATCCCATGTGATTCGCATTGCTCCGCTGATCTATGGCGGAGCCTTCCGTCGCGACCCCAATCTGGCCGCAGAGCACGCCAGCAAAGTACGTTCGGCCGGCAAGTTGGGTTATTACTGGCAACTCTTCGCGGGCCTGGGCTGGACCAGCATTCACTGGCTGCACAAAATTCATCAACCCACCCTGGTGCTGGCCGGTGACGACGATCCGCTGATCCCGCTGATCAACATGCGCTTGCTGGCCTGGCGAATCCCCAACGCCCAGCTACACATTATCGACGATGGTCATTTGTTCCTGATTACCCGCGCCGAAGCCGTTGCACCGATCATCATGAGTTTTCTTGAGGAGGAGCGTCAGCGGGCAGTGATGCATCCTCACCCGACGCCGCTCGGCAGAACGTAGAGTCTCGCGCCTGTTGAAAGGACCTTCGCCTGAGCAAGAACGGGCTGGACCGACTATGGTGTCTGTCTTGTATTGATGTGCTTGTTGATGGCTTGACGAAGGAGTGTTGACTCATGAGAGACAAACCAACGCAGGGCTTGGTGCCCACACCCGCGACGTTTATCAACGCTCAGAGTGCGATTACCGGTCTGCGCGGCCGGGATCTGTTCTCGACCCTGCGCAGTGTGGCCGCCCACGGCCTGCGTCACCCGGTGCACAGCGCCCGTCATGTTCTGGCTCTGGG
Organism: Pseudomonas sp.; assembly: GCA_026398835.1. Taxonomy (GTDB): domain Bacteria; phylum Pseudomonadota; class Gammaproteobacteria; order Pseudomonadales; family Pseudomonadaceae; genus Aquipseudomonas. The sequence goes on along the minus strand of JAPLSD010000335.1, from coordinate 897 downwards.
CGGTCAGCTGGGCCGCGTGCTGCTGGGCGAAACGCTGCACACGCCGAACCCGAAAGACAATCGCTTTGCGGACCCGACCTGGAGACTGAATCCGTTTTACCGGCGCAGCCTGCAGGCCTATCTGAGCTGGCAGAAACAGGTCAAAAGCTGGATCGATGAAAGCGGCATGAGTGACGATGACCGCGCCCGCGCGCATTTCGCCTTCGCACTGCTCAATGACGCCGTGTCCCCCTCCAATACCCTGCTCAACCCGCTGGCGATCAAGGAGCTGTTCAACTCCGGTGGCAACAGCCTGGTCCGCGGTCTCAGCCATTTATTCGACGACCTGATGCACAACAACGGGCTGCCGAGTCAGGTCACCAAACACGCCTTCGAGATCGGCAAGACCGTGGCAACCACCGCCGGGTCAGTGGTGTTTCGCAACGAGCTGCTTGAGCTGATGCAATACAAGCCGATGAGCGAAAAACAGTACGCCAAGCCGTTGCTGATCGTGCCGCCGCAGATTAACAAATACTACATTTTCGACCTCAGCCCGGGTAACAGCTTCGTCCAGTACGCATTGAAGAATGGCCTGCAAGTGTTCGTGGTCAGCTGGCGTAACCCGGATGTTCGCCACCGCGAATGGGGCCTGTCCAGTTACGTTGAAGCACTGGAGGAAGCACTGAATGTTTGCCGCGCCATCACCGGCGCGCGCGACGTCAATCTGATGGGCGCCTGTGCCGGCGGCCTGACCATCGCGGCTCTGCAAGGTCATCTGCAAGCCAAGCGGCAACTGCGGCGGGTCTCCAGCGCAAGCTATCTGGTCAGCCTGCTGGATAGTCAGATAGACAGCCCGGCGACGTTGTTCGCCGATGAGCAGACGCTGGAAGCCGCCAAGCGCCATTCCTATCAACGAGG
>JAPLSD010000448.1 GCA_026398835.1 Pseudomonas sp. | reverse complement strand
TTTGCGCTTGTTGCGGTACTGGTCGATGACCACCGCGACCACGATGATCAGGCCTTTAATGATGTCCTGGATGTAGGCATCGACCCCGACGAAGGTGAAACCGCTGGCCATGACCCCGAGGATCAGCGCGCCGATCACCGTACCGGTGATGCGCCCTACTCCGCCGGCCAGGCTGGTGCCGCCGATCACCGCTGCGGCAATCGCATCCAGCTCATAGGACATACCCATCCCGGCCTGCCCCGTCGCGGCACGGGCCGAAGCCACCACGCCAGCCAGTCCGGCCAGCAGCCCGGCGATGCTATAGACGATCACCAGGTGGCGCTTGACGTTGATCCCCGAAGTCCGCGCCGCCTGCATGTTGCCGCCGATGGCGTAGGTGTATTTGCCGTACTTGGTGTAGCGCAGGGCAATGTGGAAGATCACCGCCACCACCAGGAAGATGATCACCGGCATCGCGCCGTGGCCGATGGCCGTGTACGAATCGGACAACATGCTCACCGGCTGGCCTTCGGTGTAGAAACGCGCCAAGCCGCGAGCCGAGACCATCATGCCGAGGGTGGCAATAAAGGGTGGAATCCCGGTGATGGCGATGATGCTGCCGTTGATCGCCCCCGCCAGCAGTCCGACCCCGAGTCCGACGATCACCGGAATCCACACTGGCAAGTCCGTCAGCGAGGGAAACACCGCCCGGGTAAAGTCGGAGGTCTGCGCCAGACTGGCGGCGATCATCGCCGACAACGCCAACACCGACCCGGACGACAGGTCGATACCCGTGGTGATAATAACTTGGGTCACACCGATCGCCAGCAAACCAATGATCGACACTTGCAGGATCATCAGCACCAGACGTTGCGAGTTCATCAAGAAGCTTTGGTCGCGAACGATCCAACCAAACATTTCGAAGACCAGCCCGATACCGATCAGCACCAGGAAGATGCTCAACTCGGTCGGGAGCCGCCGGCGCGTCTTGGCCGGCGCTGCCGCGGGTTTGTTTTCCAGTATCGCGTTGTTCATAGCCACTCACCCTTCTATCGCGTTGTTGGCGACCAGTACCCTGATTGCCAACAGAAACCGTTTAAATGCATTGAACCGTCAATGAACCACAGACATTCCGGACGCCAGTTGCATGACCCGCTCCTGGGTCGCTTCGCTGCGGTCGAGGGTGCCCATCAGGTCGCCCTCGTGCATGACCATGACCCGGTCACTCATCCCGAGCACTTCCGGCAATTCCGAAGAAATCATGATCACCGCCATGCCTTCGCTGGCGAGGCAGGAAATCAGCCGGTAGATCTCGGCTTTGGCGCCGACGTCGATGCCACGGGTCGGTTCGTCGAGAATCAGGATTCGCGGGTTGGTCATCAGCCAGCGCGCGAGCAAGGCTTTCTGCTGATTGCCGCCGGACAAGGTGTCGATGCACTGCTCCAGCGACGGGGTTTTCACCCTCAGTTTCTTGCACATGTCTTCGCATAAGGCACGCAGGGCTTTCTGCTGGATAAAGCCGTTACCGACGTAGTGCGGCAGCACGGCCATTTCCATGTTTTCCAGCACCGACAGGCACGGGAACAGGCCGCTGAGCTTGCGATCCTCAGTCAACAGCGCGAAGCCCTTTTCGATGGCCATGTGCGGGTCGCTGATGCGCACCGTCTGACCGTCGAGTTTGATTTCGCCACCGTCGCTGGGGGTGATGCCGAAAATCGCTTCGGCGACGTTGGTGCGCCCCGACCCCATCAACCCGGCGATACCGAGAATCTCACCGGCATGCAGGTCGAACGACACGCCCTTGAAAATCCCGTCCAGACGCAAGTCACGCACCGACATCAACAGATCGCCGATCGGCTTCTCGCGAACAGGGAACAACTGGCTCAGTTCACGACCGACCATCATCGAGATGAGGCTGTCGCCGTCCATGCTGTCGGCCCGTTGCAGGCCGATGTAGGCGCCGTCACGGAACACCGCCACTTCATCGGCGATGCTGAACACTTCATTCATTTTGTGGGTGATATAGATGATGCCCTTACCCTGCGCCTTGAGGTCGGCAATGATCGAGAACAGGTGGGCGACTTCCTTATCGGTAATCGCCGAGGTCGGTTCGTCCATGATCAGGATGTCGGAGTCGTAGGACACCGCTTTGGCGATCTCGACCATCTGCCGCTCGGCGATGCTCAGGTTGCCGACATGCTCCTCTGGGTCGAGGTTGATCCGCAGCCGCTCCAGCAGTTTCGCCGTGCAGCGATGCATTTCCCGGTGGTCGATCATGTGGAAACCGTTGAGCTGCTCGCGGCCGATCCAGATGTTCTCGGCAATGCTCATGTGCGGCATCAGGTTGAGTTCCTGGTGGATCATCGCGATCCCGGCCTGCAGCGCCGCCAACGGTGTGTCGAAGGTCACTGGCTTGCCGCGAAGACGCAGCTCACCGGCGTCCGGCTGGTAGATGCCGGCGATGATTTTCATCAGGGTCGATTTGCCGGCGCCGTTCTCGCCCATCAAGGCCAGAACAGAGCCCGGGCGCACCCGCAGTTGCACATCGGACAAGGCCACCACACCGGGAAAACCCTTGCTGACGTTGATAATCTCCAGCAGGTACGGCTCATCGACAGGTGTGGCAGTTGGCTGGATACCCACCAACGGGGTGCTCGAAGCAGTCGCTGAAGCGAACATGATCAGGTACTCCATCAGCAAGGCCGCCGTAGCCACCTTGCGTGCTTATTGTTGTTATTGAACGGGCCGGCTATTTGAACTGATCGACGTTTTCCGGGGTGATCAAGCGGTAAGGCACCCACACGGCCTGGTCAACCGGCTCGTTCTTGGCCATCTTCACCGCCGCATCGATAGAACCCACGGCCTGGCCTTTGGCATCCTGGAACACCGACACCGCCAGATCGCCTTTCTTCACCGCGCGCAAGCCGTCGGGCGTACCGTCCACCCCGGCGATCAACACACTACCCTTTTCAACCCCGGCCTGCTTAAGGGCCATGGCGGCGCCGATGGCCATCTCGTCGTTGTTGGAGACGATGGCGTCGAATTTACGGCCCTGGGTCAGCCAGTCGTTCACCAGGGTCATGCCTTTGTCCCGCGACCAGATGCCGGTCTGCTCCTGCTCGATCTTGATGTTCGGGTACTTGGCCAGTACTTCTTTGACGCCTTTGGTGCGGTTAATGGTGGAGTTGTTGGCCAGGTCACCGAGCAGAATCACGATGTCGCCCTTGCCTTTCATCTTTTCGGCGAGGTATTGCATCTGCATCTCACCCGCCTCCAGGTCGTTGGAAGCCACGGTGATCACACCCTTGGGCAGCTTCAGATCGTCCGGACGGCGGTTGACGTAGACCAGCGGAATCCCGGCCTTGACTGCGGCTTCAGTGATCCTTTTGGTCGCCGCGGTATCCACCGGATTGACCACGATGGCATCGACTTTCTGGCTGATGAAGCTTTCAACCTGGCTCAGTTGCTTGACCACGTCGCTGCGGGCGTCTTCGAATTGCAGCGTCACGCCATCGGGCATGGACTTGGCTTGCTGGTCCATGGATTCACGCAGGTAAGTCAGCCAGGTGTCATCGAACTGCGCCATGCTGACGCCGATCTTCATATCAGCGAACGCTGCGCCGCTGGCGAGCATCAGGGATAAGGCGAGTGAGGTGAAACGGATCTTGGTCTTCATGAAACTCTGTCTCCACATTCTTGTTGGTTTTATGGATAAAGCGTTGGACCGGATCAACTGGCCTGCGCAGGCAAACGAACGATCGGTGCGCCAGGAATGCAGCACACCACAGCGCCCTTGCGCTCGACGCACAGGAGTCTGGAAAGAGAAAGGGGGATGGACAGGTGCGGACCGCGAAGCGAGTCGCGGTGCGTGTGGAACGCGGTACGTAAAACATGCAGAGCAGTGCTGAAGGTTTTCATCGACGGTACCTGTTTGTTTTTGTTGGTTCGCCCTCCACTGCTTCAAGTGACTTGAGGCAGATCGGGACGCTGATGTCGGCAACCTGGAAATGACTTTATTGGAAAATAATTTCTATATCAACTAATTTTAGAATTTTATTCTAAATTTATTCCATCGATGGAAACCGCATTCAATTCGACCACTTGATGCCGTTGCGAACTGAGGTGTGCAGCGTCCAGCACGCGGGTGGTCGCCAATGCATCACGGGGGTCGACCGGCAGTCGGCCACCGCTCTGCAACGCCTCTTGCAGCTGCAAATAGAACTGAATCCAACAGCCGCGCTCAGACGGAATCCGCTCACGCTCTTCGCCGTGTTCGAACCAACCCCAGCGCCGATGCTCCTCGACGCCCCAGCGTTCGCCCTCGGACCTGGGCGACAGACCGGCCAGCGCTGAAGCCTCCTGCCCGTCCAGACCCTCGACGGTGTAGCAACCCGCCGTACCATTGACCCGAAAACGCGGTGCCTGACTGTTTTGCAGGCAACTGCCGCTGAGGTGGGAGATCACACCATTGGCATGGGTCAGCGAAACAAAGAAGCCGTCATCGAACTCTTGCCCTGAATGGGCGTAATACAGTTCGGCGTAGACCCGCGCCACCGGCCCGAACAGTTGCGTGGCCTGATCCACCAGATGGCTGCCCAAATCGCGCAGGAATCCGCCGCCGCTGCCGTTGCCCACCGACTGTGGCGCATAGCGCTCAATCCGTGATTCGAAGCGAGTGACCTGCCCCAGCGCACCGGCCTCCAGAAGTTTGCGTACGGTGAGAAAGTCCGAATCCCAGCGACGGTTTTGATAGACGCTCAATGGCACTTTTTGCCGTTCGGCAGCTGCGATCAGGGCGGCCGCTTGCTGCGCGTCGGCGGCAAAGGGTTTGTCACTGACCACCGCCACGCCGTACCCGATGGCTTCAAGCAACAGCGCCTGGCGTCCAGGTAAAGGGGTCGAAACCACCAGTACATCGACCCCGGCGTCTACCAACTGGCCGACAGTGTCGAAGGCCGGCACGCCGGGGTAGTCCGTTGCCAGCAGTTGGCGCCGCTCGGCCGAACGTGTCACCACGCCGACAAAGGTCGCGGCGGGCAAACTGCTGATCAGTGGAGCATGAAAAAAACGACCGCCATGGCCGTAACCGACAAGTCCGATACGCATAAAGAGCTTCCTTAGGTATGTCCCAATTCTGTTGGGCTAGCTCATCTCCTGTGGGAGTGGGCTTGCCCGCGAAGAACGATAACGCGGTGCAACTGACAGACCGCAGCGCTTTCTTCGCGGGCAAGCGAACGTCGCCCGGCCCTTCCCACAAGGTCCGCGCAAGTCAGATGATTCAGCGGCACAACTCGCGGGTCACCCGCTCCAGCATCATCCGGTTGGATTCATCCGGCCGGTCTTCCCAGGCGAACACCGAGACTGTGGCGATGCCGTCGAACTTGATCTCGCGCAGGGTGCTGAAAAACGCCTCCCAGTCCACCTCGCCCTGACCAATGTCCAGATGCTGGTGCACGGTGGCGGTCACGCCCGGCGGATTGACGATATAGCGCAGGCCCGATGAGGCTTTGTGGTTGTAGGTGTCGGCGATGATCAGGTGGGTCAGCTTTTCTCCTGCGTACTTGAGCATCGAGGCGATGTCGCCTTTGCCGTCGTCGTAGAAGAAAGTGTGCGGCGCTGCGTAAAGGTAGTTGATCCAGTCGCGATCCAGTCCGCGAATGATGTCCACCGACTCATTGTTGCGTTCGCAGAAGTCGTAGGGATGCGCCTGGATATCCAGCTTGATGCCTTCACGCTCGAACACCGGCATCAGTTCGTCCATGGAACGCATGAACTGGTTCTCGCAGACCAGCGGGTTGTCCGATTGACCAGTGAACTCGGTGTTGACCAGCTCGCAGTCCATTTCCACGGCGATCTGGATCGCACGCTTCCAGTTGCGCAAGGCGGCCTGACGCAAACCTTCGTCGGCAGCGGCCCAGTGGTACATCGGCAGCAGCGACGAGAGTTTCACCCCGGTGTCGCTGAGGGCTTTGCGAAACTCCTTGATCCGCGCCTTGTCGACTCGCGGTGCCTTGTAGAACGGCAGGAAATCTTCCCGCGGAGACAGTTCGATATGTTCGTAACCGAGCTCGGCGACCTTATCGACCATCTTGCCCAGGGACAGGTTGCGGTACATGTAGGGGTCTAGTGCGATGCGCATTTTTTCATCCTCCTGGATCACCTGTGGGAGCGGGCTTGCCCGCGAAGCTTTTTGGCGCCCTTGTGGGCCCCTTCGCAGGCAAGCCAGCCCCCACAATGAGTCGTGTTTCAGCCGTAGAAATGTGGCCGGTCAGGCAGCGCTACTTTGACGATCGCCCCGCTCTGCTGTGCTTCTATGCACGCATCCGCCGCCACTGCCGCCGCAAAACCATCCCACGCCGATGGCCCGCCAACCTGCCCGGCCCGCACGCCATCGATAAACGCCTGCAACTCGACGTCATAGGCGGCGATAAAGCGATCCTTCCAGTCCATCAAAATCGCATTGGAAAGCTTTGCGCCGCTGCGCAGTTGCACCTGAGACGGTTCTGGCAGTTTGGCGATGCCGGTCTCGCCGACGACTTCGCACTGGATGTCGTAGCCATACTGGCAATTGACGAAAATCTCGACGTCGATGCGGGTGCCCTTGGCAGTTTCC
>JAPLSD010000034.1 GCA_026398835.1 Pseudomonas sp. | reverse complement strand
GGCCCGGAAGTACCGATGCACACGCCGATGTTGCCGGCTTTAGTGCGGGTGTAGCCCTCGGCCATGTGCGAGGCGCCTTCAACGTGGCGAGCGAGGACGTGATCTATGCCGCCGACCTTTTGCAGGGCGGAGTACAGCGGGTTGATGGCTGCACCCGGGATGCCAAAAGCGGTATCAACCCCTTCACGGCGCATCACCAGAACGGCGGCTTCGATTGCTCTCATTTTGCTCATGGTTTTGTGCCTCTTACGTTTTGTAATTGTATACAAGTGGCTTTGCGCAGAGTGTATTCACGGCGGACGGCGCAGGTCAATCCATTTTCTCAAGCAGCTGTTTCATTTGTCAGAAGCCATAAGTACTGTGGCTTTTCGTCGCATGAGCAGCGTTTCGAGAAATATTGTATACAAAAAAATAACTCATTGTGTTCTATTTGTCCTATCGGATTTCGCGTTGCCGAAGTCCAAAGGCTTTCCCCATAACAAAATAAGGACGGCACCCATGAGCGCTTTAACCTTGAAAGTCGCAGTCAGCCTGACCGGTCGAGCCATAGAAGCGGGGCGCAAGATCGCCGCGGCACCGCTGACCATCGCAGTACTTGATGCCGGCGGGCATCTGGTGACCTTGCAGCGTGAAGACGGCGCGAGCCTGCTACGGCCGCAGATCGCTATCGGCAAAGCCTGGGGCGCGATCGCGCTGGGCAAGGGTTCACGCCTGTTGGCGCTGGATGCGCAACAGCGGCCGGCGTTTATCGCAGCCCTCAATAGTCTGGGGCAGGGCAGCGTGGTGCCAGCACCGGGCGGGGTGTTGATTCGCGATCAGGAGGGCGTGGTGATCGGCGCCATCGGTATCAGCGGCGATACCTCGGACATCGACGAGCAATGCGCAATCAGCGCCATCGAGGCGCAGGGGTTGCAGGCGGATGCGGGAGTAACGGCTTAATCTAGCGGACGCGAAGATCGTTCCCACGCAGAGCGTGGGAACGATCTTCGACTTAGTGATCCGGCTCACACCCTTTGAGCACCAACCGGATAATCGTCTGCGCCGCCGCTTCATAATCCGCTTCATCGAGCTTGGCTTTGCCGGTGACGGCTGAGATTTGCCAGTCGAAATCGGCGTAAGTCTGGGTCGCGGCCCAGATGCTGAACATCAGGTGATTGGGGTCGATCGGGGCGATCTGGCCACGGTCGATCCAGGTCTGGATGCAGTCGATGTTGTGTTTGGCCTGAGCGTTGAGCTGCTCGACCTGATCAGGGCTCAAGTGCGGCGCACCATGCATGATTTCGCTGGCGAACACCTTGGAAGCAAACGGCAGATCGCGGGAGATGCGGATTTTCGAGCGGATATAGCCACTCAGCACTTCGCTGGGCACGCCGTCGGCATTGAACGGCGTCGAGGCTTGCAGAATTGGCTCGATGATACTTTCCAACACCTCGCGATAGAGGTTTTCCTTGGACTTGAAGTAGTAGTAGACGTTGGGCTTGGGCAACCCCGCCTTGGCCGCGATGTCACTGGTTTTGGTCGCAGCGAAGCCTTTGTCGGCAAACTCTTCACTGGCTGCACGCAGGATCAGTTCTTTATTGCGCTCGCGGATGGTGCTCATAAACCAGGTGATTCCTTGCCTGTTCTGGCGGTTGCGCATGGTAGCACCGGC
>JAPLSD010000567.1 GCA_026398835.1 Pseudomonas sp. | reverse complement strand
GGGATCAGCTCGGCCATTTTTTCCAGCGGCATATAGGGCACGGTACTGGCGATGCTGATCCCGGCGACGATTCGCCGGCTGGCATCGCGTACCGGCGCCGCGACACAGCGGATCGACGGTTCGTTGTCTTCCAGATCAAACGCGTAACCACCGGCCACGTATTCCAGCATGCGCTGCTGAAATTGCTCCCAGGATTGCTCCGGGTGCTGCGGCCACAACAGATTCTTCCCGCCCACCGGCAAGCTGATCTCGTACAGGCGCTGCCATTCCTCTTGCGAGCAATCGAGCATCAGCGCCTTGCCGATCCCGGTGCGCGCCAGCGGCATGCGATGACCGACCCGCGAACGCATTTCCGGACCATTGCGCCCAGGATTTTTGTGCAGGTACAGCACGTCATCGTCTTCACGAATTGCCAGGTGAATGGTATCGCCGGTCAACGCCGACAACTCATCCAGATACGGCCCGGCCAATGTCACCAATGGCAGCTCTTCGCGGGCCTGGAACCCCAGCTCGATCAGCTTTGGCCCGAGCAGATAACCGATTTGCGGCACCACCCGCAAATAGCGCTCATCCACCAGACAACTGGCCAGCCTATGGGTAGTGCTGCGCGTGGTACCGATCAGCCGGGCAATTTCCTTGAGGTCGCGAGCACCACTGGCCACAGCCTGAACCACACCCAAGCCACGAAGCAGCGTTTGGGTGCCCGTCGGCGCGGCGTCCTTGGCGTTTTTTGGGGCGTCTTCCTGCATATCCGGCCTTCAATAATGAGCGAGAGAACGGGCGGCATTATGGTCGCCCGTTCTGGCGCTTACTAGAGTTTGATCCGCTCCACTTTGCCCACCAGCAGCACATAAGACAACGCACCAGCCAGCGCCAGCACGGCGATGTAGGTGATCGCCGGGGCGAAGGAGTCGCCGCTGGCGAGAAAGCCGATGACGATCGGCGTGGTAATCGCCGCCAGATTGCCGATGAAGTTGAACACGCCACCCGTCAGCCCCAACAAGCGCGCGGGTGCCAGGGTCGAGACCAGCGACCAGGTGATCGATGCCAGTCCGTTGCCGAAGAATGCCAGCGCCAGGAAGGCAATCACCAATGGCGTCGACTCGACAAAGTTGGCACCAATGATCGAGGTGGAAATCAGCAGCCCGCCAATGATCGGTAACTTGCGGGCAAAGCCGACAGTCGCGCCGCGACGGATCAGCCAGTCAGAGAAAAAACCTGAGCAAAGCACGCCAACGAAAGCCGCAAGAAATGGCAGCGACGCCAGCAGGCCGGACTTGATGAAGTCCATGCCGCGGTACTTCACCAGATAGGTCGGAAACCAGGTCAGGAAAAACCACAGGGTCGAGTTGAGGCAGAACTGGCCGAGGTAGATACCCCACAGCTTGCGTTTACTCAACACGATGCCCAGGTCCGTCCAACTGAACGGCGCTTTGCGTTTGGCCGTCTCGGCCTGGATATCCACCAGCCCGCCGCCCTGACTGATGAGGTCGATTTCGGCCTGATTGACACCCTTGAAATCCCGTGGCTCGCGATACACCGCGTACCAGATGACCGCCCAGAGAATCCCCACCACACCCGTGCTGACGAACACCATGTGCCAGCCGTATTGATGCTGCAGCCAGGCCAGTACCGGCGTCAGAAACGCCAGCCCGACGAACTGCCCGGAGGTGTAGAAACCGATGGCCGTCGCGCGTTCACGCTCCGGAAACCAGGTGGTGACCACGCGGCTGTTGATCGGATAGGCCGGAGCTTCCAGCGCGCCTACTGCCATGCGCAGAACGAACAGTGCGATGAAGCTTGCGGCGAAGCCCAGCATCACTGTGGCCATCGACCACAGCAGTAGCGCGACGCTGTAGAGGATACGCGGCGGCACCCGATCCACCAGCCAGCCGCCGGGGATCTGCATGGCGGCGTAGGTCCAGCCGAACGCGGAGAAGATCAGCCCGACATGAATCGGATCGATGCCCAGGTCACTGGTCAGCGCCGGGGCGGCAATCGACAGGTTGCT
>JAPLSD010000281.1 GCA_026398835.1 Pseudomonas sp. | reverse complement strand
TGGTGCTGCGATTTCAATGCGGTCCGCGGCGAAGATTCTTTCGTGCGGGCGCAATGGGCGGGACGGCCGTTGCTTTGGCATATCTATCAGCAGGAAGAAGATATTCACCTGGACAAGCTCGACGCGTTTCTGGCGCTTTACACCGAGGGCTTGTCGCCGCCCGCCAAGGAGGCGCTCAAGGGGCTGTGGCGGGCCTGGAATGCCGGAAATAAAATGGCTGAGCATTGGCTCGCAACGCAAAAACACTGGCCTGAGCTGACCGTACACGCCGAAGCGTGGTGTCTGGAACAAGCCTTGCAAGCTGATCTTGCTGTGACGCTGGTACAGTTTTACCGAAATTGGATATGATACGCGGCCTAGATTTTTGTAAATCCCATCCAAATTTCGGATATTCGTAATGAAAACTGGTAAAGAGCTGAAACCCGGTACTGTCATCAAGCTCGAAAACGACCCTTGGTTGGTTCAGAAAGCTGAATTCACCAAGTCCGGTCGTAACAGCGCAATCATGAAGACCAAGCTGAAAAACCTGCTGACCGGTTACAAGACCGAGATCGTTTACAGCGCCGATGACAAACTGGACGACGTAATCCTCGACCGCAAAGAAGCGACTCTGTCCTTCATCAGCGGCGACACCTACACGTTCATGGACACCACTGATTACACCATGTACGAGCTGAACGCCGAAGACATTGAAGCTGTTCTGCCATTCGTCGAAGAAGGCATGACCGATGTTTGCGAAGCCATCTTCTTCGAAGAGCGTCTGGTTTCCGTTGAGCTGCCGACCACTATCGTGCGTCAGGTTGACTACACCGAAGGTTCTGCTCGTGGCGACACTTCGGGCAAGGTGATGAAGCCTGCCAAACTGAAAAACGGTACCGAGCTGAGCGTTGCAGATTTCGTTGAAATCGGCGACTGGATCGAGATCGACACCCGTGAAGGTGGCTCCTACAAGGGCCGCGCAAAGGTTTAAGCCAAGCTTAAATCGCGTGTGTAAACCGACCAGCGCAGACTGCCTGGCGGTTCAAGAAATGCCCATATCGCAAGGTATGGGCATTTTTTTATGCGCGCGACAGGCAAAAAAAATCCGGAATCCTTAGCGGATTCCGGATTTTCTTGCTGCACAAGGAAGGGAGCAGCATTGAGGCCAGGAGACTGGCCCCTTTACACGTCGAACAGCTGAATCAGACCAGCTTTTCAAACTCAGGTATGGCTTCAAACAAGTCCGCCACCAGGCCGTAATCAGCGACCTGGAAGATCGGTGCTTCTTCGTCCTTGTTGATCGCCACGATCACTTTGGAGTCTTTCATACCGGCCAGATGCTGGATCGCGCCGGAGATACCGACGGCAATATACAGCTGAGGCGCGACGATCTTGCCAGTCTGACCGACCTGCATATCGTTCGGTACGAAACCTGCGTCGACCGCAGCGCGGGAAGCGCCGACAGCAGCGCCCAGCTTGTCAGCCAGGGCGTACAGGTGTTTGAAGTTGTCACCGTTCTGCATGCCGCGACCGCCGGAAACGACGATCTTGGCAGCGGTCAGTTCCGGACGATCGGACTTGGCCAGTTCTTCACCGACGAAGCTGGAGGTGCCCGCGTCGTGAGCAGCAGCGATCGCTTCAACAGCGGCAGAACCGCCAACAGCGGCCACCGGGTCGAAACCAGTAGCCCGCACGGTGATCACTTTTACGGCAGCCGACGATTGCACGGTAGCGATGGCGTTACCGGCATAAATCGGACGCTTGAAGGTGTCAGCGCTTTCGACCGAGATGATCTCGGAGATCTGGTCAACGTCCAGCTGTGCGGCAACGCGCGGCAGGATGTTTTTGCCGTTGGAAGTCGCGGCAGCCAGAATGTGGCTGTAGCCCTTGCCCCCTGCTTCTTGACCAAGAGCAGCGACCAGAGGCGCAACGTTTTCTGGCAGTTGGTGCGCGTAGGCAGCGTTGTCGGCCACCAGTACTTTGGTCACACCAGCGATTTTCGCCGCAGCTTCAGCGACAGCGCCAATGTTTTGGCCAGCCACCAGTACGTGGATGTCGCCACCGATTTTTGCGGCAGCAGCCACGGTGTTCAGTGTGGCCGGGGCCACTACTTTGTTGTCGTGTTCAGCGATTACCAAGATAGTCATGATTAGATTACCTTCGCTTCGTTTTTCAGTTTCTCGACCAGTTCAGCCACCGACTTGACCTTGATACCCGCGCTGCGTGCAGCCGGCGCTTCGACTTTCAGGGTCTTGGTGGTGGAGGCGGTGGAAACGCCCAAAGCGTCCGGAGTCAGCACTTCGAGAGGCTTCTTCTTGGCTTTCATGATGTTTGGCAGGGACGCGTAGCGCGGCTCGTTCAAACGCAGGTCGGTGGTGACGATGGCCGGCAGTTTCAGGGAAACCGTCTGCGCGCCGCCGTCGACTTCGCGAGTCACGGCAACCTTGTCGCCGCTGACTTCGACTTTCGAAGCGAAGGTGCCCTGACCGTAGCCAGTCAGTGCAGCCAGCATCTGGCCAGTCTGGTTGTTATCACTGTCGATGGCTTGTTTGCCAAGGATCACCAGCTGCGGCTGTTCCTTGTCGACCACAGCCTTGAGCAACTTGGCCACGGCCAGGGAGTTCAATTCATCAGCAGATTCGACGAGGATGGCCCGATCGGCACCCAGCGCCAGGGCGGTACGCAGCTGCTCTTGAGCAGTGGTCGGACCGATGGAGACGACGACGATTTCAGTCGCAACACCTTTCTCTTTCAGGCGTACGGCTTCTTCCACTGCGATTTCGCAGAAAGGGTTCATCGACATCTTGACGTTAGCGAGGTCGACGCCGGAGTTGTCCGCTTTGACGCGAACCTTGACGTTATAGTCGACCACTCGTTTGACAGCTACAAGAACCTTCATGGATTCCTCGTTACTCTCCGGTGAAAAGAAAGTCGCCCAGGCGAACCTGGCGATTGATGCTCATGGGCGCAAGGGCACCTCTAAAAACGCCGACATTTGAACAGATGACCATGCTTGCGAGAGTAATGACCGCTCGTCAGTGGTGACTGGCGAGTCATTCTTTGTCGCGGCGTGTAAACTTCGCGCCAACCTGGCGCAACGCGTCACCTTGTACTGCCTTCGCCCTGTTTTTAGAGGTGCTCTTGAAACCAACAGTCAGCCTACGGCGAGCGCAAAACCGCCCGTATCTTGACCGGAACGCCTATTCGGGTCAATACGGCAAAATGGTCAGTTTTAAGCCGCGCTTCATTGATTTATCTGGCTTCCAGCAAATTCAAACAAACGTTTGTATTGGACGCTGAGAGTGGTGTAGATATAATGCGCCGCTTAGAGAGAAAGGTGGATCATCCATTGTCTCCTCCTCGCATGTGCGCAGGAAATAATGGATGCGACATCAAACCTCCAATTAGAAAAAACTGTTGAGCCTTGAGTAGGAGATAGCCTGTGGAACGCGAATACATGGAATTCGACGTGGTCATCGTCGGTGCCGGCCCCGCTGGCCTGTCTGCCGCCTGCCGACTGAAGCAAAAGGCCGCCGAAGCCGGTAAAGAAATCAGCGTCTGCGTGGTCGAGAAAGGCTCCGAAGTTGGTGCTCACATTCTGTCCGGTGCCGTGTTCGAACCTCGCGCCCTGAATGAACTGTTCCCGGACTGGAAGGAACTCGGCGCTCCGCTGAATACTCCGGTCACCCGTGACGACATTTTCGTCCTCAAGAACGCCGACAGCGCGCAGAAGATTCCTGACCTCTTTGTGCCCAAGACCATGCACAACGAAGGCAACTACATTATCTCCCTGGGCAACCTGTGCCGCTGGCTGGCCCAGCAGGCCGAGAACCTGGGCGTGGAAATCTACCCGGGCTTCGCTGCTCAAGAGGCGCTGTTCGACGAGAACGGCGTAGTCCGCGGGATCATCACTGGTGATCTGGGTGTCGACCGCGAAGGCCAACCGAAAGAAGGCCTGTACACCCCTGGCATGGAGCTGCGTGGCAAATACACACTGTTCGCCGAAGGTTGCCGTGGCCATATCGGTAAGCAACTGATCAAGCGCTTCAACCTCGACACTGAAGCCGATGCTCAGCACTACGGCATCGGCCTGAAAGAAATCTGGGAAATCGACCCGGCCAAGCATCAGCCAGGGCTGGTGGTCCACACCGCTGGCTGGCCGCTGGACATCATGGGCACCGAGAACACCGGTGGTTCTTTCCTCTATCACCTGGAAAACAACCAGGTGGTTGTCGGTTTGATCGTCGACCTGTCCTACAGCAACACTTACCTGTCGCCGTTCGACGAGTTCCAGCGCCTCAAGCATCACCCAGTGCTCAAGCAGTACCTGGAAGGCGGCAAGCGCATCAGCTACGGTGCTCGCGCCATCTGTAAAGGTGGCCTGAACTCGCTGCCGAAAATGGTCTTCAAGGGCGGCGCGCTGATCGGTTGCGACCTCGGCACGCTGAACTTCGCCAAGATCAAAGGCAGCCACACCGCGATGAAGTCCGGCATGCTCGCTGCCGATTCTGTGGCAGACGCGCTGTTTGCAGGTTCTGAAGGCGGCGATGAACTGAACACTTATGTTGAGTCGTTCAAAGCCAGCTGGCTCTACGAAGAGCTGTTTGCCAGCCGTAACTTCGGCCCGGCGATCCACAAGTTCGGCGCTATCGTTGGCGGCGGTTTCAACTGGGTCGATCAAAACATCTTCGGCGGCAAACTGCCGTTCACCCTGCACGACACCAAGCCGGATTACGCGTGCCTCAAGCTTGCGGCCGATTGCAAGAAGATCGACTACCCGAAACCTGACGGCAAAATCAGTTTCGACAAACTCAGCTCGGTGTTCATCTCTGGTACCAACCATGAAGAAGAGCAGCCGTGCCACCTGAAGCTGGCCGACACGAGCATCCCGATCAGCAAAAACCTGCCGCTGTACGATGAGCCCGCTCAGCGTTACTGCCCAGCCGGCGTGTATGAAGTGATCACCAAGGAAGACGGCGAGAAGCGCTTCCAGATCAACGCCCAGAACTGCGTGCACTGCAAGACCTGTGACATCAAGGACCCTGCGCAGAACATCACCTGGGTTGCGCCGGAGGGCGCTGGCGGTCCGACCTACCCAAATATGTAAGTCGGGTAGTCCGATATTGAGCCTCCCTGATGGGGGGCTTTTTTATGGGTGCTCACTAAGCTCCGGGAAACACGGCGGGAGTTAAATCCAGTCTTCTCTCGATCCTGTATGAAACTCTTCCCTAAACGGATGTCCAACCTTTACAGCCAGCAGGGGTTAGCAGGTCCCGAGTCTGGAGGTGCTTTCATTCAAAAACGTTACCCTCCCGATATCCAGCATTTTTGAGGATTACATCATGCGTTTAACATTGCCCGCTTTGGTTGTTGGGCTTTTGATCGCACAAGGCGCGATGGCGGCCGGTGATGGTACAGCCGCGGTTGGCGGCGGTCT
>JAPLSD010000511.1 GCA_026398835.1 Pseudomonas sp. | reverse complement strand
CCAGCCGGTTTCCAGTGCAGCCTGGGCCACCAGGTAGCGCGGATCGACGCCGATCCGGTCAGCGGCCTGCTGCGCCATTGGCAACATGGTGGCGACAAAATCGTCGGCGGAACTGAACGCCTGCTTGGCCGGCGCCAATGGTGGCTGGGCCACGGCACGGCCGTAAATCTGCATCCGCCCGCGTGGCGCGGCATAGCTTTGTGCCGCCTGCCAGTCGCCCTTGATCACCGCATCGGTGGCCACGGTGGTGCGGCTTGGCAAGGTGGTTTTGTTGGCGGCCACGGATGCGGTCGCGGACGACGGCACGATCCCGGCCAACAAGCGATCGGTCAGCTTGCTCGGCAACGACAGACGACGCAGATTGAGCAGCGCCATATCGTTATGTGCAGAACCGTCAGCAGACTTTGGCGGATCAACCGTACGCGATGCCCAGAGCGGACGCTGGCCATTGAGTCGTGTCAGCGGGCCACCGACCGCACTGGTACCGGCGGCGATGGCCGTAGGCGTCGGTGTCTTGGCAACTTCAGTCGCACCGGACAACGTGGTCGCCGTAGCGGCCGCGCTCGATTTGGTTTTCGACATCTGACGCATCAACACGTCGGCGAGGCCGATACCACCCCCCTTGCGGGACATGGAAACCGCCAGTTGCTGGTCGTACATTTCCTGGTACTGCTTGGCCGCCGGCGTGTTGAGCGGATTGTCCTGGCCCAGCGTCTCGGTGGCCGAGCGCATGGACTTGAGCATTTCGTTGAGGAACAGCGACTCGAACTCCTGCGCGACTTTGCGCATGTTCCCATCGCTGTTCTTGTTGCCGACCTTGAGCTGGTTAAGCCGATTGAGGTCGGAGTAAGCCCCCGAATCGCCACTGGTCACCAGACCACTCTTGCGAATATCCATGGCCGCTACCTCAAATCACGATCAGGTCGGCTTGCAAGGCGCCGGCCTGTTTCAAGGCTTCGAGGATCGCCATCAAGTCACCCGGCGCTGCGCCGACCTGGTTCACCGCACGGACGATTTCGTCCAGCGTGGTGCCCGGACCGAACTTGAACATCGGCTTGGCTTCTTGCTGGGCATTGACCCGTGAACGCGGCACAACCGCCGTTTGACCATTGGACAAAGGCCCCGGCTGACTGACGATCGGGTCTTCGGTGATGGTCACCGTCAGGCTGCCGTGAGTCACGGCGGCCGGTGAAACCTTGACGTTCTGCCCGATCACGATGGTGCCGGTGCGCGAATTGATGATGACCTTGGCCACTGCCTGACCCGGATCGACCTCGAGGTTTTCCAGGATCGACAGGTAGTCGACACGCTGGCTCGGATCCAGCGGCGCCGTCACCCGAATCGAACCGCCATCAATGGCTTGAGCAACGCCAGGACCGAGCATGTCGTTGATCTTGTCGACAACGCGCTTGGCGGTGGTGAAGTCTGAACGGTTGAGGTTGAGGGTCAGGCTGTTGCCCTGATTAAAACCACTCGGCACCGCACGTTCGACGGAGGCACCACCGGGAATCCGGCCGGCCGACGGAACGTTGACGGTGATCTTCGAACCATCACGACCTTCAGCGTCGAAACCACCGACCACCAGATTGCCCTGAGCGATGGCGTAGACGTTGCCGTCGATGCCTTTGAGCGGGGTCAGCAGCAAGGTGCCGCCACGCAGGCTCTTGGAGTTACCGATGGAAGACACGGTAATGTCCACCAGTTGCCCCGGCTTGGCGAACGCCGGCAAATCCGCACTGATCGATACCGCTGCGACGTTCTTCAACTGCACGTTGCCTGACCCTGCCGGCACCTTGATGCCGAACTGCGACAGCATGTTGTTGAAGGTCTGTAAGGTGAACGGGGTTTGCGTGGTCTGGTCGCCCGTGCCGTTAAGCCCGACGACCAGGCCATAGCCGATCAATTGGTTGGAACGTACGCCCGAAATGCTCGCAATGTCCTTCAGCCGTTCGGCATGAACGCCCAGGGAAGTGGACAGCAACAGCATGGCCGCCATCAGGTGCTTGAAATTCAACATGGGAAGTTTCATCACCTAGAAAGGGAACAACGGGCTGAGGAAGAAACGGTCGAACCAACCTGGCTGACTTGCATCGGCAAACGAACCGGTACCCGAATACGTGATGCGCGCATCGGCAACGCGGGTCGAAGACACGGTGTTGTCGGTAGCGATATCGTCAGACCGGACCAGACCGGCAATCCGTACCAGCTCGTCACCGGTATTGAGGGTCATCCACTTCTCGCCGCGCACGGCGATGATGCCGTTGGGCAAGACGTCAGCGACGGTCACGGTGATCGAACCGGTCAAGCTGTTGCCCTGCCCGGCCTTGCTGTCACCCTTGGTCGCACGGTCACCGCTGTAGCTGGCATCCAGACTCAAATCGCCACTGCCCAATGGGTTATTGGTGTTGGGCACACTACCGAATAGCGAGGTCAGGCCGATG
>JAPLSD010000439.1 GCA_026398835.1 Pseudomonas sp. | reverse complement strand
CGGGGCCGTTATCCAGCACTTCCAGTGTCGGCAGCTCGCGATCGGGCTCGATAAACAGCTTGAGCCAGACTTCGGCCTGCTCGTGAGCCTGAGCGCTATGGCGCAAGGCATTGTGTAGCAAGTTGTTTAGCACCTGGGCCAATTGATTCGGGTCCATCAACGTTTCGAAAGAGCCCATACCGATTTCCAGATGAATCTGTTGTTTGTCAGCAATGTCTCTACGCGCGTCACTGACGAAATGCTCCAGCCACGGTTTCAGATCGAGTCGTTGTGGCTCGGATTGCTGGCGGCGAGACAGTTGCAGAACGTTTTCTATTACCCGATTCATTCGTTTGGAGTGGTCTTGAATAATCTGGGTCAGACGTCGATCAGCGCCGATCAGTTCCTCGGACTCGTGTAACAACTGCGCGGCGTGGCTGATAGCGCCCAGCGGATTGCGGATTTCATGGGCGATCCCGGCGGTCAGGCGGCCGAGGGCGGCGAGTTTGAGTTGTTGGGCCTGTTGGGCGATCTGTGCGATGTCTTCGAGGAACACTAGCGTCTGGCGCTGTTCCTCTGGGCCAAGGGCGATGAAGCTTGGCTGTAGCACCAAACCATTGCCTGCGACTTTCAGGCTTTGTGGTCGCAAGGTGGGATTGTTAAACCATATCTGTAAGCGCTCGACCAATTGCGGCGAGTAAATGTCGATCAACTCAGCCTCCAGGCTTTTCTGGTCCAGAAGGGTTAATGCACTCTGATTCGCCAGCAAGGTGCGGCGTTGGGCGTCGAGCACCAGAATGCCGGTGCGCATGCGTTGCAGGATCAGCGCGTTGAGGGCTTCAAGGCTGCTGACTTCACTGGCGCGCTGCTGCGACAACATCTCGCTGACCTCCAGTAGGCGGGTCAAACCCTGTACCAGAAACGCAGCGGCGAAGCACAGGACGCCAAGGGCGCCTGCCTGCAAGTAATAGTTGGCGAGTGTCGGGCGGCTGAGGCCCAGGTAAAAGGTCAGGGAAATGATGCCGATGGCGGCGGCCGCAGCAATCACCAGGCCGATGCGCCCGCGCAACAACACGTTGCTGATGGCCACTGAGGCGATCAGCAGGTTACCAATAGCACTCGGCGCTCCACCGGCGGCATAGAACAAGCCTGAAAGCAGCACGACGTCTGCCAATGCCAGGCTAAAGACTTCAGCGGGCCGTTTGGGGTTCTCCAGGAGGACAACCGCCAGAATGTTCAGAATTAGATACAACCAACTGCCGGCGCGAAACAGCTCGCCGTTCGTGAGTTCCAGAAGCTGGTTGTCCATGTCGCTGGAGATCAGCAACACCAGTGTGATGCCGATACTTAAACGGTAAAGGTGATAGAGCCGCAGCAACCGCTGGGCCTGTTTACCGCCGGGACTTAAGGTCTCAGCGGTCACGTGAGCCCGGGCCTTGCTCCAGGTGAGCCTGGCTGCAATACCACTGCTGTTGAAGACTTAGCGCCCGGTCACGGGGCAAATGCACACCACAGTGGGCGCAGCGGACCATGGGCGGCGCGCTTTGCTCGCTGGGCGTATTGGCCACAGAAGCCGGGCCCGCCTTGAACTTGCGCCAGAACCATACCGCAGCAGCAATCAGAGCGATCCAGAACAGTAAACGAAGCATGGTGATCAGCTATTTGACGAATGATCTGGCAGTTTAGCCAAGGACATGACAGGCGCACAGCGCAATAAAACGCGGCCATAAAAAAGGGAGACTCGAAAGTCTCCCTTTTGGCACCACGCTGGCGTCAGTCGAACACGCCAAAGGTCATGTAGCTGAACCACGAACGGTCGCTGTTGTTGCCTTGCGCTTCGTGTTGTTCCTCTTTGACGGCATCGCCGTTTGTATCTTTAGGCTTGAGGTCGGCCGGGATCGCGTCTTTGGCATCCTGGAACTGCTTCTGCACGTCCTGGTTGGCGCGGGTCTCGCCCGGCGGCAGCGGTGGACGGGATTCGATCAGACCCAGGGTCGTCTTGCTCAGCCACGAACGGTTGTCGGCTTCGGCAACCCGCGGCACGAACTGACCGTCCACCAGCGTTGGGTGTTTCGGGTAGTTGAGCTTGAGGGTTTCCAGGCTGGTATTGGCCAGTTCGTCCAGGTGCAGACGCTGGTAGGCCTCGACCATCACCGCCAGACCGTCACCCACCGAAGGGGTTTCCTGGAAGTTTTCCACTACATAACGACCACGGTTGGCAGCGGCTACATAGGCCTGACGGGTCAAGTAGTAGTCGGCTACGTGGATTTCGTAGGATGCCAGCAGGTTGCGCAGGTAAATCATGCGCTGCTTGGCGTCTGGCGCGTAGCGGCTGTTGGGGTAGCGACTGGTGAGCTGCGCGAACTCGTTGTAAGAGTCTCGAGCGGCACCCGGGTCGCGTTTGGTCATGTCCAGTGGCAGGAAGCGCGCCAGCAGGCCGACGTCCTGGTCAAAAGAGGTCAAACCCTTGAGGTAGTACGCGTAATCCACGTTGGGATGCTGCGGGTGCAGCCGGATGAAACGCTCGGCGGCGGACTTGGCAGCTTCCGGCTCGGTGTTCTTGTAGTTGGCGTAGATCAGCTCAAGTTGAGCCTGATCGGCGTAACGACCGAATGGGTAGCGAGACTCCAGGGCCTTCAGTTTGGCTGTGGCGCTGGTGTAGCTGTGGTTGTCCAGATCGGCCTGCGCCTGCTGGTACAGCTCGACCTCGCTCAGGTTTTCATCGACGACTTCCTTCGATGAGCAAGCAGCGGTCAATGCGAGGATGGCGATCAGCAGCAGGTGTTTCACTTGCATGGCGGCTTGCGTCCCTATGACGGCCGCTGTCTTGGGCGTGGCCGTCCTGTTATGATGAGCGCCCCGTTGGAAGCCTCGGGGCAAAAGACGCCGTATTTAACCACAAGCGCGCAGCCGAAACCAAAAGCTGTGCCGACGCCTAGTCTGCGAATTGGGCGGCCAACGCCTCGATCAAGTCGCCGCACAATTATTCGCTGAGCACTCGCGCTCGCGCCTTTCCGCCTGGATCAAAGACGGCCGCCTGACTGTGGATGGAGCGGTTATCCGCCCGCGAGACATAGTCCATGGTGGCGCCATTCTTGAGCTGACTGCCGAGCAGGAAGCCCAAGGAGAATGGATCGCTCAAGACATCAAGCTCGATATCGTCTATGAAGATGACGACATCCTGGTGATCAACAAGCCTGCGGGCCTGGTGGTGCACCCGGCTGCCGGTCATGCTGATGGCACCTTGCTCAACGCCTTGCTGCACCACGTGCCGGACATTATTAATGTGCCGCGCGCGGGTATCGTGCACCGTCTCGACAAGGACACCACCGGTTTGATGGTGGTGGCCAAGACGATTCAGGCTCAGACCCAGCTGGTCACCCAGCTGCAGAGCCGCAGCGTCAGCCGGATCTACGAGTGCATCGTGATTGGTGTGGTCACCGCCGGCGGCAAGATCAATGCGCCGATCGGTCGTCACGGCCAGCAGCGTCAGCGCATGGCGGTGATGGAAGGTGGCAAGCAGGCGGTCAGTCATTACCGCGTGCTCGAGCGTTTCCGCTCCCACACTCACGTGCGGGTCAAGCTGGAAACCGGTCGTACGCACCAGATTCGCGTGCATATGGCTCACATCAACTACCCGTTGGTCGGAGATCCTGCCTACGGCGGACGTTTCCGCATTCCGCCGGCAGCCAGCATGACCATGGTCGAATCGCTGAAAACCTTCCCGCGTCAGGCTCTGCACGCGCGCTTCCTCGAGTTGGATCATCCGACGACCGGTAAGCGTATGAGCTGGGAATCGCCGCTGCCGGACGACTTTGTCTGGTTGCTGTCGCTGCTCAAGCAGGATCGTGAGGCGTTCATCGGATGACCCACTGGCTGATTCCTGACTGGCCTGCGCCTGCCGGGGTGAAAGCCTGCGTCACCACCCGAGCGGGCGGCGTCAGTCTGGCGCCGTTCGACAGCCTCAACCTTGGCGACCATGTCGAAGACAGCCCTGAGGCTGTTGCCGAGAATCGCCGTCGGTTGACCGATCACTTTTCTATTCAGCCGGCCTGGTTGCAGCAAGTTCACGGCATTGCCGTGGCTCATGCCGATCCGGGGTTGATCGCGACCGCCGATGCCAGTTGGTCTGCAACGCCGGGTATTGCCTGCGCGGTCATGACGGCGGACTGCCTGCCTGCACTGTTCTGCGACCGCGCCGGTACTCGCGTCGCGGCGGCCCATGCCGGTTGGCGCGGGCTGGCGGCTGGCGTGCTTGAAGCCACGCTGGACAGTCTCGCCGTGCCGCCTTCCGAGGTGCTGGTCTGGCTGGGGCCCGCCATCGGCCCACAAGCGTTTGAAGTCGGCCCGGAAGTCCGTGAAGCCTTTGTTCAACATCTTCCGCAAGCGGCCCTGGCCTTTGTGCCAAGTCTCAACGTCGGGCGCTTTATGGCTGACATCTATTCGCTGGCGCGCCTGCGTCTGGCCGAATGCGGTGTAACAGCGGTGTATGGCGGCGGTTTCTGCACCGTGACCGACCCGCGCTTCTATTCTTACCGCCGCAGTCCTCGCACCGGTCGGTTTGCCTCCCTTATCTGGCTAGAACGCTAGACTCCCCTGATCTGCGTCAACCCTGCGCCGCTTGAATCTTCCAGAATCGACCGCATCTAGTGAGGTATCTGGCAGGTTTCTTCATTTAGGTGTGTCCATCGCTCCGGCCTGCTCAACTAGGAAGGTGACCCATGCGTATAGACCGTTTAACCAGCAAGTTACAGTTAGCTTTATCCGATGCTCAGTCACTGGCCGTCGGCCTCGATCATCCGGGCATTGAGCCAGCGCACCTGATGCAGGCTCTGCTTGAACAACAGGGTGGTTCGATCAAACCCCTGTTGATGCAGGTAGGCTTTGACGTCACCAGCTTGCGCAAAGAGCTGACCAAAGAGCTCGACCATCTGCCGAAAATCCAGAACCCCACTGGCGACGTGAACATGTCGCAGGATCTGGCGCGCCTGCTCAACCAGGCAGATCGCCTGGCCCAGCAGAAAGGTGACCAATTCATTTCCAGCGAGCTGGTGCTGCTCGCCGCCATGGACGAGAACAGCAAGCTCGGCAAATTGCTGCTGGGGCAGGGCGTCAGCAAGAAAGCCCTGGAGAACGCGATCAACAACCTGCGCGGTGGTGAGGCGGTCAATGACCCCAATCACGAAGAGTCGCGTCAGGCCCTGGACAAATACACTGTCGACCTGACCAAGCGCGCCGAGGAAGGCAAGCTTGACCCGGTGATCGGCCGTGACGACGAAATTCGCCGGACCATCCAGGTGCTTCAACGCCGCACCAAGAACAACCCGGTGCTGATCGGCGAGCCTGGTGTGGGTAAAACCGCCATTGCCGAAGGCCTGGCGCAACGGATCATCAACGGTGAGGTGCCGGATGGCCTCAAAGGCAAGCGCCTGCTCTCGCTGGACATGGGGTCGCTGATCGCTGGTGCCAAATTCCGCGGTGAGTTCGAAGAGCGCATGAAGTCGTTGCTCAATGAGCTGTCGAAGCAGGAAGGGCAGATCATTCTGTTCATCGACGAACTGCACACCATGGTCGGCGCCGGTAAGGGTGAAGGCTCGATGGATGCTGGCAATATGCTCAAGCCGGCTCTGGCACGAGGTGAGCTGCATTGCGTTGGCGCGACCACCCTCAATGAGTACCGTCAATATATTGAGAAGGACGCGGCACTCGAGCGGCGTTTCCAGAAGGTCTTGGTAGACGAGCCAAGTGAAGAAGACACCATTGCCATTCTGCGCGGCTTGAAAGAGCGTTATGAGGTCCACCACAAGGTGGCGATCACCGACGGCGCGATCATCGCAGCGGCCAAGCTTAGCCATCGCTACATCACGGATCGCCAGCTGCCGGACAAGGCCATTGACCTGATCGACGAAGCGGCCAGCCGCATTCGTATGGAGATTGACTCCAAGCCGGAAGTACTGGATCGCCTGGAACGGCGTTTGATTCAACTGAAGGTTGAAGCCCAGGCACTGAAGAAAGAAGACGACGAAGCGGCGAAGAAGCGTCTTGAAAAGCTGCAGGAAGAAATTGCCCGGCACGAGCGTGAGTATTCGGATCTGGAAGAAATCTGGACCTCGGAAAAAGCCGAAGTGCAGGGTTCGGCGCAGATTCAACAGAAAATCGAACAGTCCCGTCAGGAACTGGAAGCTGCCCGCCGCAAAGGCGACCTCAACCGCATGGCCGAGTTGCAGTACGGGGTGATCCCGGACCTGGAGCGCAGCTTGCAGATGGTCGATCAGCACGGCAAAAGCGAAAATCAGTTGCTGCGCAGCAAGGTGACCGAAGAAGAGATTGCCGAAGTCGTTTCGAAGTGGACCGGTATTCCAGTGTCGAAAATGCTCGAAGGCGAGCGCGATAAACTGTTGAAGATGGAAAGCTTGTTGCACCAGCGC
This sequence comes from Pseudomonas sp., assembly GCA_026398835.1. Classification (GTDB taxonomy): domain Bacteria; phylum Pseudomonadota; class Gammaproteobacteria; order Pseudomonadales; family Pseudomonadaceae; genus Aquipseudomonas. Next base: position 2,512 of record JAPLSD010000439.1, on the reverse strand, counting down.
GTTATCGGTCAGAACGAGGCCGTGGTGGCGGTAGCCAATGCGGTGCGGCGTTCCCGTGCGGGATTGTCCGATCCGAACCGCCCAAGTGGTTCGTTCATGTTCCTGGGCCCAACCGGTGTGGGTAAAACCGAGCTGTGCAAGGCACTGGCCGAATTCCTCTTTGATACTGAAGAGGCCATGGTGCGGATCGATATGTCCGAGTTTATGGAGAAACACTCGGTGGCGCGGCTGATTGGTGCTCCACCGGGCTACGTGGGCTACGAGGAGGGCGGTTACCTGACGGAGGCGGTGCGTCGCAAGCCTTACTCGGTGATCCTCCTGGACGAGGTCGAGAAGGCCCATCCGGACGTGTTTAACGTGCTGTTGCAAGTCCTGGAAGACGGCCGATTGACTGACAGCCATGGGCGGACCGTGGATTTCCGCAATACGGTGATCGTGATGACTTCAAACCTGGGCTCCGTGCAGATCCAGGAGTTGGTGGGGGATCGTGAAGCGCAGCGGGCTGCGGTGATGGATGCGGTATCCAGTCACTTCCGTCCGGAGTTCATCAACCGGATCGATGAAGTGGTGATCTTCGAGCCTCTGGCCCGGGATCAAATTGCCGGCATCACCGAAATCCAGTTGGGCCGTCTGCGCAGCCGTCTGGCTGAGCGCGATCTGAAGCTGGAGCTGAACAGCGACGCGCTGGATAAGTTGATCGCGGTAGGTTACGACCCGGTCTACGGCGCACGGCCGCTCAAGCGGGCGATCCAGCGCTGGATCGAGAACCCGTTGGCGCAGTTGATCCTGTCGGGGCAATTTATGCCCGGGACCACCGTGAAGGGGACTGTGGAAAGCGACGAAATCGTGTTCGCCTGATCGTTTACTACGTTGCTATAAGAAGAGGCCTCGCACTGCGAGGCCTTTTTTTTCGATAGGGCGTTGAACTGTAAGGCAAAGGCTTGTAAAGTGCGCCCCGCAGTATGTCAGCCCAAGGGTTTCTTCTCCCCAAGAAGAAATCTGAAACAAGACGCAAATCATTGTCTTGAAAGCAATTTAAAGGGTTGACAGGGGGTTTTAAAATTGTAGAATAGCGCGCCTCAGACACACGAACGCAGCGATGCGAACGGGTCGAAGAGAGCGAAGTAGCGGTAAATGTTGTAATTGAAATATGTAGTTCCGTGATAGCTCAGTCGGTAGAGCAAATGACTGTTAATCATTGGGTCCCAGGTTCGAGTCCTGGTCACGGAGCCAATTTCAAACCGGGGTATAGCGCAGTCCGGTAGCGCGCCTGCTTTGGGAGCAGGATGTCAGGAGTTCGAATCCCCTTACCCCGACCATTTTTGGGTCGTTAGCTCAGTTGGTAGAGCAGTTGGCTTTTAACCAATTGGTCGTAGGTTCGAATCCCACACGACCCACCATTTTTGATACCAGTTCGCTGGGATTAAATCTTAAGATCCAAGGCCAAAAGCCTGGATCGCAGAAGGCGCCTTTAAAGGGTGCCTTTTTTTTACCGGGGTATAGCGCAGTCCGGTAGCGCGCCTGCTTTGGGAGCAGGATGTCAGGAGTTCGAATCCCCTTACCCCGACCATATTAAAAATCCTCGTATCGAAAGATACGGGGATTTTTTTTGTCTGCCGACTTTTTGTTTACCGAAACATGCAAAAAAAAGCCCTGCTTCTCGGTGGGGGCGAGAGGCAGGGCGCGGGTTGCGTTGCTTCAGGTCTTAGCTTTTGCCTTGCAGGTGCTCGAACAAGCCACTTGGCATTTTTTTGCCATTGGCTTCGTAGCTAGATTTCACGTTATCAAAAGCCTCCTGTTCCGAGATTTGACCATCGTGGTTGACGTCGATCTTGTCGAAGTCGGCTTCGTGCCCGGGCGCAACTTTCAAGAATTCCGCACGGGACACCTGGCCATCGCCGTCGGTGTCAGTCTTGGCCATCGATGCATCACCGCACTTGCCTTCGCCACATTTGCCTTCAGGCGTCTTCACGACCTGTTCGGCCGACGCCAGCATGTAGCCTTGGGTCAGGGGCTGCGAGGCGAACACGGAGCCGGACAACATCATGCCACCGGCCAGGACAGCGCCGAGCAGGCCAATGGTGTTTTTGCTGAGAGTAGTGGTACGGGACATTACATTCTCCTGGGTTGCACGACACAACCGCTCGATAAAGGACACCGCGTGAATGCGGTGATAACCGAAGCAGGCTGGGCCTTGCTCGGGTGTGGCCATTTAGCGGGGGCGGTGTATCGCTACTGTGTCGTGCACGGGGGGAGTTTGTAAGCGAAGGGCTGAATTGGGGGCAGGGATACAGTGAGACACAAAAGCGGCGCCTGGATCGCGGGAAAGCCTCGCTCCTACGGACGGTGAGACCCTGTAGGAGCGAGGCCTGTCAGGCGCTGAAGATTTTAATGCAGCTTGAGCCGCGGCTCAGTCCCGCGTCCGATCTTGCTGCCAAGCATCAGCATCGCAGTGCGGAAAGCGCCGTACAGCGCCATCTGGTGCATGCGGTACAGCGACACATAGAACATC
>JAPLSD010000163.1 GCA_026398835.1 Pseudomonas sp. | reverse complement strand
GCGCTGGAAATATTGAATTCGAGTAAATCGATAGGCTTGCTCATCACCGATCTGCGGATGGCACCGTGCAATGGCCTGGATTTGATACGCAAGGTGCGCGATTCGGAGCGGGCAGCGCTGCCGATCATCATCATTTCCGGGGACGCCGATGTCCGCGATGCTATCGCCGCCATGCATTTGAGCGTGGTGGATTTCCTGCTCAAACCGATAGATGCCACGAAGTTACTGGCGTTGGTGAGGCATGAGTTGGGGGTGGTGCTGTAAGGCACTGATCGTTCCCACGCAGAGCGTGGGAACGATCTGAACGATATGTAAACCCAATAAAAAAGCCCTGACCGTTTCCGATCAGGGCTTTTTGCTATCTACCGCTAACGCTTATTCACAGACCATTTTTGGCTTTGAACTCGCGGCGACGACGGTGCAGGACTGGCTCGGTGTAACCGTTCGGCTGTTTAGTGCCTTCGATCACCAGCTCGACGGCCGCCTGGAAGGCGATGTTGCTGTCGAAATCCGGTGCCAACGGACGGTACAGCGCGTCGTTGGCGTTCTGCCGGTCAACCACGGGCGCCATGCGCTTGAGGCTTTCCAGCACCTGGGCTTCATTGACGATGCCATGGCGCAACCAGTTGGCGATGTGCTGGCTGGAAATACGCAGCGTGGCACGGTCTTCCATCAGGCCGACGTCGTTGATGTCCGGTACTTTCGAGCAACCAACGCCTTGGTCGATCCAGCGCACCACGTAACCGAGGATGCCCTGAGCGTTGTTGTCCAGTTCGTTCTGGATTTCTTCGGCCGACCAGTGGGTGTTGCTCGCCAACGGGATGGTCAGGATATCGTCGATCGATGCGCGACCACGCTTGGCCAGTTCGGCCTGGCGGGCAAACACGTCGACCTTGTGGTAGTGCAGCGCATGCAATGCAGCGGCGGTCGGCGATGGCACCCAAGCGGTGTTGGCACCGGCCAGCGGGTGAGCGATTTTCTGCTCGAGCATCGCGGCCATCAGGTCGGGCATGGCCCACATGCCTTTACCGATCTGGGCGCGACCTTGCAGGCCGGTGCTCAAACCGATATCGACGTTCCAGTTCTCGTAGGCGCCGATCCATTTCTCAGCCTTCATGGCCGCTTTGCGCACCATCGCGCCAGCTTCCATGGAGGTGTGGATTTCGTCGCCCGTGCGGTCGAGGAAGCCAGTATTGATGAACACCACCCGCTCGCTGGCGGCCTTGATGCACGCCTTGAGGTTGACCGTGGTACGCCGCTCTTCGTCCATGATGCCGACTTTGAGGGTGTTGCGCGGCAATTCGAGGACGTCTTCGATGCGACCGAACAACTCGTTGGTGAACGCCGCTTCTTCAGGGCCGTGCATTTTCGGTTTAACGATGTAGACCGAACCGGTGCGGCTGTTTTTGCGCGAGTTGTTGCCGTTGAGGCTGTGAATCGCTGCGAGGCTGGTGACCAGACCGTCGAGAATCCCTTCCGGCACTTCGTTGCCGTCTTTGTCGAGAATCGCGTCGATGGTCATCAAATGGCCAACGTTACGCACGAACAACAGGGAACGGCCATGCAGGCTCAGTTCGCTGCCGTCGAGCGCGGTGTAGCGGCGGTCGGCGTTCATGGTGCGGGTGAAGCTCTTGCCGCCCTTGGACACTTCTTCAGACAGGTCGCCCTTCATCAGGCCGAGCCAGTTGCGGTAGATCACCACTTTGTCATCGGCATCGACCGCGGCAACGGAGTCTTCGCAGTCCATGATGGTGGTCAGCGCGGCTTCCATCAGCAGGTCTTTGACACCGGCAGGGTCGGTCTGGCCGACCGGGGTGCTGGCGTCGATCTGGATTTCAAAGTGCAGACCGTTGTTTTTCAGCAGGATCGCGGTCGGTGCAGCGGCGTCGCCGTGGAAGGCGATCAGCTGTGCGTCGTTGCGTAAACCTGAGCTCTTCAAAGCCGAGTTGCTGCCGCCTTTGAGGCTGACCACCAGTTTGCCGTCGACGATCTTGTAGCCGGTGGAGTCGACGTGGGAGCCGGCCGCCAATGGCACCGCTTCGTCGAGGAAGGCGCGGGCGAAGGCGATAACCTTGTCGCCACGAACCTTGTTGTAGCCTTTACCTTTTTCTGCGCCGTCAGCTTCGCTGATAGCGTCAGTGCCGTACAACGCGTCGTACAGCGAACCCCAGCGGGCATTCGAGGCGTTGAGGGCGAAACGGGCATTCATCACCGGGACGACCAGTTGTGGACCGGCCATGCGGGCGATTTCGTCGTCGACGTTTTGTGTCGTCGCCTGGAAATCCGCCGCTTCTGGCAGCAGATAACCGATGTCTTGCAGAAAGGCTTTGTAGGCGATCGGGTCATGCCCCTGGGCTTTTCCAGGAGCTTGGCGAGTCTGGTGCCAGGCATCGATTCGCGCCTGGAGGTCGTCGCGTTTGGCGAGTAGGGCTTTGTTCTTCGGTGCCAGGTCATGAATGACCTTGTCGGCACCGCCCCAGAACTTATCGGCGGTGAGGCCGGTACCGGGAATGGCTTCGTTGTTCACGAAGTCGAACAGGACTTTGGCGACCTGCAGGCCACCGACTTGAACGTGTTCAGTCATTGCTTGCCTCACTCTGCTCAGCTATTTCGCTTTTCAGCTCTTCAATTTAACAATGAAGCCTCTGGCCATTTAAACCACAAACCCCTGCACCAGTACATGCCATTGCTGGCGGCTGGGTGGGTCCAATCAACGGCATTAAGCCTTGCTGATGGGGCTTTCGGGGTTGCGATGGCGCCTTGGCAGACATCGATCCAACGTTTATGTAGTGCGCGCTGCGGCATACTACATGATGAATTGCGGTTGTGAAAATTAGACTAAATACGTCGTTTAGCGACTTAAGCCAGCTGTCTGGTCACGCTGGGGGACGGGATGTTCTCAAAAAACTATTGGATTGTTCCAGATAAATATAAAAACGGTGCACGATTTGTTTTCGGCAGGACCGTCGGTGGCGCCTTCAATCGCGGGCAATTCAACGCAGAATCAACCCTTGCCTATACTTCCCCTTCTATAACAAAAGTCATGACAAGAGGGCTGCGCCATGGACCACCTCGTACTTACCGTATTCGCCCCGGATAAAGCCGGCCAGGTCGAGCGCATTGCCCAATGCATCGCCGAGCATGGCGGGAACTGGCTGGAAAGCCGCATGTCGCGTATGGCCGGGCAATTTGCCGGGATTTTGCGGGTCGGGGTGCCGGCCGAGGCCTATGACGAACTGGTGGACGCGCTGCAAGGACTGTCCGCGCATGGCATCCGAGTGCTGATCGCCGAAAGCGGTATCGAACAATCCTGCACCTGGAAACCGATCGCCATGGAGTTGGTGGGCAATGACCGGCCGGGGATTGTGCGCGACATCACCCGATTGTTGACCGAGCAAGGCGTCAACCTGGAACGGTTGGTCACTGATGTGCGTCCGGCCCCTATGAGCAGCGAGCCGCTGTTCCACGCCGAAGCCATTCTGGCGGTGCCGCTGACCTTGTCCCTGGATGTATTGCAGGCGCGCCTGGAAACCCTGGCAGATGATCTGATGGTCGAGTTGGTGTTGCGCAGCGAGGTGTAAACCAGAAGAAACAGGTTATCCAAGTAAAACGTGCACCTGCCTGTGGATAACCTGTAGAGATGCGCCGCCAGCCCACGCCGGCCGGGGTTCTTCAGGAACTGGGTAAAAAACGAACAGTTTCAAGGGCTTGTGCACAAACGGCGGGGATCACACTGTGGATAACCTTGGGAAGGATGCTTGCAGGCCACGTGAGTCATGGCCTGCAGAGATTTGTGCGTTTTTTGATCAGGCGCGTCGACGCAGACTGAACCAGGCATCCACGCTGTAAATCGCCAGGCCTGCCCAAATAAACACGAATGCAGTCAAGGTGCTGGAAGACAGATGCTCGCCAAACAACAGCACGGCCTGCGATAGCACCAGGGTTGGGGCTATGTATTGCAGGAAACCCAGGGTGGTGTAGGGCAAATGCCGTGCAGCCGCGTTGAAGGACACCAGCGGCACCAGCGTGATCGGCCCTGCGGCCACCAGCCACCAGGCTTCAGAGGTGGTCCAGAACGCAGCCTGAGCACTGGTCGCTACCGGATTGAGCAGCAACCAGCCCAAGGCAATCGGCACCAGCATCCAGGTTTCCACCACCAGCCCGGGCAAGGCCTTGACCGGTGCTTGCTTGCGGATCAACCCGTAGAAGCCGAAGGTCAATGCCAGTATCAGCGATACCCACGGCAAGCTACCGACTTGCCAGACTTGCTGCGCCACGCCAACGGTCGCCAACCCTACCGCCAGCCACTGCATGCGCCGCAGACGCTCGCCGAGCAACAGCATGCCCAACAGCACGTTCACCAGCGGGTTGATGTAGTAACCGAGGCTGGCTTCGAGCATGCGGCCGTTATTCACCGACCAGACATAGGTCAGCCAGTTGGCCGCGATCAGCGTGCCGCTCAACGCCAGAATCGCCAGCCGCCGGGGATTTTCACGCAGTTCGCGCCACCAGCCCGGATGCTTCCAGACCAATAGCAACAGTGAGCCGAACAGCGCGGACCAGAGCACCCGGTGAACGATGATTTCCACCGCGGGCACGCTGGCGATGGCTTTGAAATAGAGCGGGAACAGTCCCCAGATGATGTAGGCGGTCAGGCCCAGAATGTACCCGCGACGCGGGTTGGCGGCTTGCATGCAGAATCCTTGCTTAGGCAGCTAACAAAGCAGTGATTGTAGGATGGTTGTATAGATGTGTCGTGTGTTGTGAGGGGACTTGTGTGGGAGCGGGCAAGCCCGCTCTCACAGGGGTTGGGTCAGAACAATTTCAAAGGTTCTTCGTTTAACGCGGAAAGCTGCTCGCGCAATGCCAGCACCTGATCGCCCCAATACCGTTCGGTACCGAACCACGGGAAGCTGCGGGGGAACGCCGGGTCATCCCAGCGACGGGCCAGCCAGGCGCTGTAGTGCATCAGACGCAGCGCGCGCAACGGTTCGATCAGCGCCAGTTCACGCGGGTCGAAGTCATTGAACTCGCTGTAGCCGTCCATCAATTCCGACAACTGGCCCAGGCATTCCTGACGGTCACCGGCGAGCATCATCCACAGATCCTGCACTGCCGGGCCCATGCGGCAGTCATCGAGGTCGACGATGTGGAACATTTCATCGCGGCACATCATGTTGCCGGGGTGGCAATCGCCGTGCATGCGGATGTTCTGATGGGGCGTGGCCTTGTAGACCTCTTCCACTCGCTTGAGCAGATCCCGGGCTACCGACTCGTAGGCCGGAAGCAGGCTGCGAGGAATAAAATTACCTTCGAGCAGTGTGGTCAGCGAGTCTTGGCCGAAGTTCTTCACGCCGAGCGCTTCACGGTGTTCGAACGGACGGGTGGCGCCGACCGCGTGCAAGCGGCCGAGCAATTGCCCTAGGCGGTACAACTGATCCAGGTTGCCGGGCTCTGGCGCACGGCCGCCACGGCGAGGGAACAGGGTGAAGCGGAAACCGGCGTGTTCGAACAGGCTTTCGCCGTTGTGGATCATCGGCGCGACCACTGGAACATCGCACTCGGCGAGTTCGAAGGTGAAACGGTGTTCTTCGAGGATCGCCTCGTTGGTCCAGCGCTGTGGGCGGTAGAACTTGGCGATCAGCGGCTCGGAGTCTTCGATGCCAACCTGGTAGACGCGGTTTTCGTAGCTGTTGAGCGCAAGAATGCGGGCGTCGCTGAGAAACCCGATGCTTTCAACAGCATCGAGTACCAGGTCGGGTGTAAGGGTTTCAAACGGGTGGGCCATGCTGACTCCTGCGCGCAGCAGGCTGCCGCGTCCGGCCAAACATGGTAGCGCAGACGGGGCGTCTTTAGGGGCTGAGGTTTTGATCGTTCCTCACGCTCTGCGTGGGAACGATCTTTACGCGCCGACGATCCCGCCATCTTCTCGGCTGATTGCGATCACTGAAGACCTCGGCTTACCGTTCGGCAAATGCTCTGGGAAGGTCGAACCACCATTTTCGCCCGGGTGCTGAATGCCGACAAACAGCGTTTTCTGATCCGGCGAGAAGCTGATGCCGGTCACTTCGCACCCCACCGGGCCGACCATGAACCGACGGATCTCACCGCTGGCCGGGTCGGCGCAGAGCATCTGATTGTTGCCCATGCCGGCGAAGTCTCCGCTGTTGCTGGCGTCACCGTCAGTGAGAATCCACAGCCGGCCAGCGTTGTCGAAACCCAGGCCGTCGGGGCTGTTGAACATGTTCTGCGGGGTGATGTTCGACGAGCCACCTTTCGGTTTTCCGGCGTGCACGGTCGGGTTGCCGGCGACCACAAACAGGTCCCAGGAAAAGCTCATGGCCGCGTGATCGTCACTATTTTCCTGCCAACGCAGAATCTGTCCGTAGACGTTCTTCTCCCGCGGGTTCGGGCCGCCAACCGGTTGGCCGTCTTCGCCGCGTTTGGCGTTGTTGGTCAGGGTGCAATAGACCTGGCCGTCTTTGGGGCTGACCACGATCCATTACGGGCGGTCCATGCGTGTGGCGTTGACCACACTGGCAGCGAGCCGCGCGTGGATCAGTACTTCGGCCTGGTCGGCAAAACCACTGCTGGCGTCGATACCATTTTTGCCGTGGGTCAATTCGATCCACTGGCCCTGACCTTTTGGATGATCAGGGTTGCTGTCGCCGGCATCAAAGCGTGCGACATACAACGTGCCGTGGTCCAGCAAGTCGCGGTTGGCCTTGGGGTTGCCATGGTTGATCTTGTCGCGGCTGATGAACTTGTAGATGAATTCGCCCCGTTCATCGTCGCCCATGTACACCACCGCGCGACCGTCACGGGTCTCGGCCAGTGCGGCGTTCTCATGTTTGAAACGGCCAAGGGCGGTGCGTTTGACCGGGGTCGATTGTGGGTCGAACGGGTCGATTTCCACCACCCAACCATGACGGTTGAGTTCGTTGGGGGTCTTCGCCAGATCGAAGCGCGGGTCGTGTGGGTGCCAGTTGATTTCTTTACTGGTCGCCACCGCGCCGTAGCGTTTCTGCGCGGCGTCGAACTTCTGCTCGGGATTGCTGCTGCCGAAGCAGTCAGTGAAGTTCTCTTCACAGGTCAGATAAGTGCCCCACGGTGTTTTTCCGTTGGCGCAGTTCTGGAAGGTACCGAGGACTTTTTTGCCGTGGGGGTCGGCGCTGGTTTTCAACAGATCATGCCCGGCTGCCGGACCGCTCAGGTGCAGTGGCGAGTTGCCGTGGATGCGGCGGTTGTAGCGCGAACCCTGGACGAATTGCCATTGACCGTTTTTGCGTTGTACTTCGATCACCGACACGCCTTCGCTGGCCAGAGCCTTGCGTACGTCTTCAGCCGATTGCGGCATACCGCCGTGAGGGTAGAGGTAGCGGTAGTTGGTGTATTCGTTGTTGATCGCCATCAGCGCGCGGTCGTGGTCGCCAGGGAAAGCGAACAGGCTCATGCCGTCGTTGTTGTCGCCGAACTGGACTTCCTGGGCCAGGGCGGTGCCATTGCCGCTTGGGTCGAAGGCCGGGCCGTTCTGTTGCAGTGCCTGGCCCCAACTGATCAGCACCGACGATTTATAGCCTGGCGGCAGGGTGATGCTGTCACTGGTGGCGGCGGCAATGCTGTCGAAACCCAGTAGCTGGCTTGAGCCGGCGCTGACGCTGGCGGCCAGTACACTGCGGCTCAGCAGGTTGCCGCCGAGAAACATTGCCGCGCCGCAAAGGGCACCCGCGCTGATGAAGCCGCGGCGGCTGAGGCCGACGATTTTTTCGAGGTCGGTGGGCTGGTTTTCTTCCAATAGGTTCATATCAGGCTCCCTGCGGGTTTTTTCAGCCACCTTAGGGAGTGTCGATGAAGGAAATGTTGCAGTGGGATGTCTACAGCGGCGTACCGAGCAATACATTGGACGGTGCGAATTGCACCAGGACGGTTTTTGCGGTTGTCAGACCCTGAGTTTTCAATTGAAGCGGCTCGGCCAGCGCGCATAAGGTCTGGCCGTTGGGCAGGGCGATACGCACTTCACTGGGGCCATCTTCGGCGTCGAGAATTTCTTCGATGATTCCGCTCAGGCAATTGTGTCCAGGTGTTGCGGCCTGATCGATGGCCAGCAAATCCAGCCAACCGGCCTTGATCAGCGCCACCACTTCAGTGCCGGTTTCCAGCTCCAGACGCAGGGTGCTGTCGTGGGTGATCTGCGCCTGAATCGTCAACCCCTCGGCCAGTTCCAGGCGGACCAGGTCATTGCGCCCCTGACTGTCGATGGCCACGACCTTGCCGTGCAGTTGATTGCGCGCGCTGGTCCTGAGCATCAACCGGCCGAGCAGGTCCAGGTCGCTGGCGTCTTCGGCGGCCTCCAGCACTTGAGCCTGCAACGCTTGCAGACGTTGATAAAGCCGCAATACCCGCTCACCTTCGCTGGATAACTTCGCGCCACCCCCACCCTTGCCACCGACACTGCGTTCGACCAAAGGTTTTTGCGCGAGGTTGTTCAACTCATCGATGGCGTCCCAGGCTGCCTTGTAACTCAACCCTGCGCTTTTTGCGGCGCGGGTGATTGAGCCTTGTTCGGCAATGTGTTGCAGCAAGGCAATACGCTGCGGGCGACGGACGATGTGTTGAGTCAAAAGCGTGGGCAGGGACATGGCGGTGCGCTACGAGCTGTATTGATAGGGGGACGTTGGCGGCTTGGGGCGCGAGAGTCAAGTCAGGTCAACTCGCCGGGTTTGGGTGTTCTCGCCAGGCAGTAGACGTCGACCCGTCGGGCGCCGGCTTGCATCAATAAACGGGCGAGGCTTTCGGCGGTGGTGCCGGTGGTCAGCACATCGTCGACCAAGGCCAGATGCCGGCCTTTGATCAGCGCATCGGGCGCCAGGGCAAATGCCCTTTGCAGGTTGTGTTTGCGCGCCTTGGCATCCAGGTCCTGTTGCGCGGTAGTGTCTTGAATCCGCAGCAGCAAGCGCTCATCGCAGGGGATGTTCAGGCCGTCGCTGAGCCAGTGGGCGATCATTGCCGCCTGGTTGTAACCGCGCTCGCGCAGGCGCTTGTTGGCCAAGGGGACGGGGACCAACGCATCGGGCCGTGTAAGGTCTTCATCAAAGCGATGTTGCAGCGACTGGCTGAGAAGTTCGGCCAGCAGGCGGCCAAACGGCCACTTTGCGTTGTGCTTGAAACGGGTGATCAAGCTGTCGATCGGAAAG
>JAPLSD010000463.1 GCA_026398835.1 Pseudomonas sp. | reverse complement strand
TTTTGCTGACACTGCACTGTACGGTCGACTATTGTGGCAACTGTCCCCGTACACTTCTAAACTGTTCCGGTATTGTTTCACACAAGAATAAAATACCCGTGAAATCGAGTGCTGCGTCATGACCAATCTCTTGCTCTATCAACGTATCGCTCAGCAGTTGGCTGAGGATATCCGTCGTGGTGTTTATCAGCCGGGGGAACGCGTGCCCTCGGTGCGCAAGATGAGCTCGCAGCTCAATGTCAGCCATGCGACGGTGCTTCAGGCTTACGCCAATCTTGAAGATCAGGGGCTGATCCGTGCGCGGCCGCAATCGGGCTATTACGTGCACCAGACGCCGGCCCTGACTGCGCCAACTCCGGACATCGCCCGGGTCGAGCGGCCAGGTCTGGTCACTCGCAGCAGCATCATTCAGCAGGTGTTAGACGAATCGCGGCGCGAAGGCGTGTTTCCACTGGGGGCCGCGGTCCCCAGTGTCGACTATCTGCCGGTGCGCGCGTTGCATCAGCAATTGGCCAAGGTCACGCGCTTCCATAGCCCGCGGGCCTTCAGCTATATGTTCAGCCCAGGTTTTGAGCCGTTGCGCCGACAAGTGGCGATCCGCATGCGCGATGCCGGGGTGGTGGTCGATCCATCGGAAGTGGTGATTACCCACGGTTGCGTCGATGCCTTACAGATGTCGCTGCGGGTCCTGACCCGTCCGGGAGACCTGATCGCCGCTGAGTCGCCGACCTATTACGGTCTGTTGCAACTGGCCGATCTGCTGGGCCTGAAAGTCATCGAAATCCCCAGCGACCCCTCTACGGGCATGAGTCTGGAAGCCCTGCAATTGGCGGCCAACCAGTGGTCGATCAAGGCACTGGTTCTGACCACGCGCCTGAGCAATCCATTGGGCGGCACCATGCCTGAGGAGCGGCAGAAGCAGTTGCTGCGTCTGGCTTCGGATTTCGATATCCAGATCGTAGAGGACGATATTTACGGCGAACTGATGTTCGAGCAGGGTCGCACCAAGGCGTTGAAAGCCTATGATCGGCTGGATCGGGTGATCTACTGTTCAAGTTTTTCCAAGACCTTGTCGCCCGGTGTGCGGATCGGCTGGATGATCGCTGGCAAGTACCAACAGGAAATCCAGCGTTTGCAGACGTTCAGCACTCATTCGGCCTGCAGCGTCACGCAGATGGGCATCGCGGCTTATCTGGAGAATGGCGGATACGATCGCCACTTGCGCTATATCCGTCAGGAATACCGCAAGAACCTCAGCGCTTTTCAACTGGCGGTGCAGCAGTACTTCCCGGAAGGCACGCAGATGACCCGACCCACGGGCGGCTTTATCCTTTGGGTCAGCCTGCCTGGACGGGTCAACACCCAGGAGTTGCATGTTCGCGCTTTGCAGCAGGGCATCAGTATCGCGCCGGGACTGATTTTCAGTAACACCGAGCAGTTTAATCACTGCATTCGATTGAATTGCGGTATCCCTTGGAATCGCGAGGCCGAACGAACGCTGATGACGTTGGGCATGCTGGCCAGTCAGCTTTGTCAGGAGGCGGCTGGCGGTTTTTGACAGGGGGCGATAGACCCTGTCGGATGGTTGGTTAATAGGCGCGCTTGTCATGGACAGTTCAACAAGCGAGCATATGGCCCCCTGCCTTATTGCTGTAGTGTCTATGAAAGCGACTTGTCCTGTTGTCTGGTTGTTAGTCGGTCTATTGAGTGCCTTCAATAGTGGGGCAGTGATGGCGGCTTCCAGCGAGGACGAGGCCGCTATGACGGCCCCTTCGACTGAATCGCAGAAGCCTGCGGGGGTAAAAAAAACCATTCCTGTCAAAAAGGCGGCAACGGAAAAAAAGCCGACGCCCGTCAAAAAGCGCGCGCCTATCGCATCCAAGTCGAAGCCTGCGAGTGAAGTGGTGAAGACCCCATTGCCCCCCGCCAATCTGGACCTGAGCCTGCCGCAGGAAATGGTCAGCCACTTGCAGCCGCCAGGTACTCTTGTGCAGAGCAACCGTGCGCCTTTACTGCCTAAGCTGCTTGGCGAGAAACCCAAAGAAAGCGGCCCGTTCCAGCTGAACGGCCGCTTGATCAACAATGAATTGGGGTTGAAGCTGCGTAATGAAGAGCGCCGGGATGTCGAGGGTGCAGCGCTTGAGTTCGAGTTCAAGCAGTAAATACAAATACCGACTGTGCCCCGTGATCTTGACGCTTTGTCGGAGACTGGTCAGTCACGGCTGTTTGAGCGAAAAAACCACTATCGCAGCAATTTCAAACGGCTGTTTTAGCGGGTACTCTATCCTGCGTCATTAAACACTTTGCCTGTCGCGAGGAGTTTGTCGTCATGAAATGCCGTGAAGGCTGTGGCGCTTGTTGCATTGCCCCTTCCATCAGTACTCCGATTCCCGGCATGCCCAATGGCAAGGCCGCGGGAGAACGTTGCCTGCATCTTTCTGCCGAACACCTGTGCGCTATTTTCGGGATGCCCGAACGGCCGGCGGTCTGCGGGGCTTTTCAGGCAGATGTCGAGGTGTGCGGCGGCAGCCGTGAAGAAGCCATCAAATTACTGGGTTGGTGGGAGCAAATGACGGCGGCTTAGTTTCAATGAACGGAACTTCAACAATAAGGAATAAGACAATGGGTTCGCTGCATCGAATAGCTGTGCTGTGTGGTTTGACCGTTTTGCTGGCCGCAACGGCCCAGGCCGAAGATTGGCAGACTGCCAAGGATGAGGACGGAATCAAGATTTCCTTGAGTGAAGTCGCCGGCTCCCAATACAAGGCCTACCGCGGCGTGACGATCATGAAGACCTCCATGGCCAAGTTACGCGGCCTGCAGGAAGACGTTGTGGGCGCCTGTGCCTGGATTCATGAGTGCAAGTCGCAGAAGCTGCTCAAGCACGAAGGCGATCAAACCTGGACCTACACCCAGTTCAATACACCCTGGCCGGTGACTGCCCGCGATTCAGTACTGCACGTCACTACCGTCGAGGGCACCGATGGCAGCCTGACCCGCAAGCTGGAAGGCGTGCCTACCTACGTTCCTGAAGAAAAGGGTTTCGTACGGGTCGCTCAGGTCAAAGGCTTCTGGAAATTCGTCCCCAAAGGCGCGGATCAGATCGAGGTGACCTACCAGGTTCACACCGAGCCAGGCGGCAGCGTGCCTTCGTGGTTGGCCAACAAGTTTGTTGTCGATGCCCCGTTCAACACCTTGAAAGCATTGAAAGCGCGCGCTGAAAAGCCATAATGGTTTTAGCCGGTTACCTGTTGAAAGAAGGTTGCCTAAAGGCGACCTTCTTTATGCAAAGCCTCTGGCTCTGTGGGTGGAACGATGCCCGGTACTCAAGGTCGACATGTTGTAAGCCCATCCATGGGTTTTATCGAGGAGGCACTGATGCAAAAGTGGGAAGTTACCTTCGTAGATGATCATGGTGTTCAAGCCGTAGAGCATTTCGATTGTGAGCAAAAGCCCAGCATGGAGCAGGCTGCGCAAATGATTCGTGCAAAACTTCTCCCTGTCCCGGCCGAGCTGGATCTCAATGATCTGGAAGGCCGAACCGATGACCCTACTGTCAAAATCCTGAAAGATCAGTGCAGCATTCAAATCCTCGGCATCACCCCGGCTCCTTGAGTTTCTCGTAAATCCGCAGCCAGCCCCTCTGGCACAGGCACTGGCTTCGCGCTACTCTGCAATCGAGATCAGCGAATCAATCGCTAAGGTCTGGTCTTGTCAGCTACATGCTTGTTTCCCGGCGGCAATCTTATTGCCGTATCGCTTTCGCCATTCGGTTGCGAGCGCAGGGAGTACGGAAAGTCTATCCATCAGTTTGAGGAGGACGTTTCATGAGCACAGCCTATCAAGAAGACATCAGCAGCAGCGTGCTGCGCCGCATGAAAGAAGGCGGTTTTGACTTTTCCCGGTTCCATCCCATTGAGTTCTACGCCATTTTTCCGGACGAGGAGCGGGCCCGCAGGGCGGCAGGGCATTTTCGCGGTGAGCAATTGAATGCTCAGGTCAGCGTGCGTGATGACGGTGCCTGGCATTTGGAGTTGAGCAGGGTGATGTACGCCACCTACGGCGGCATTGGTGACTTTGAGCAAGACTTCGAGGCCGTGGTCGAGCCTTTGGGCGGGATTATCGAAGGGTGGGGCGTTAAACAGGAGGTACGAGGGTTACTCGCATAGCATCTATGAACAGCATCAACACTCAGCATCGGCTGACCTTCGGGTCGGCCGATTTCGTTTGTGGCTGTTGGAAGATCTTTCTGCGGCGGCAGATTTTCCAGAGGTTCACGCGTGCAGTGAAAGCAACTCTGGCTATGCTGGTGATAGCCATTGGCATTGCTTCGCAATGAAGCGGGGGCGATCGAGTTGGGGCGTTTGCTGCACAGCTATGGTGCGGCGTTTGTCAGGAGATTATCCAACCGATTGATATTAAAGGGTTTATGCCGCTGGCACGGGGCTTGCGAAGCCTAGGTGTCCGGGTGACAAGGAGTACGGCATGATCCGCACCTATTTTGATGAAATGTACGATGCCGGCGGCCAGGTCCGCCCGCATTATCGGGAGTTCGCCCGTTGGTTATCCGAAACGCCTGACGAGCTTTTGGCACAACGGCGACGCGAGGCCGATCTGCTATTTCATCGTGCCGGTATTACTTTCACGCTCTATGGTGATGAGCAAGGGACAGAACGCCTGATTCCCTTCGACACCATTCCTCGCAGTATTCCCGCCAGTGAATGGCGGATCGTCGAACGTGGCTGCATCCAGCGGGTCAAGGCGTTGAACATGTTCCTCGCCGATCTCTACCACGAGCAGCGCATTATCAAGGCCGGCATCATTCCGGCCGAACAAGTGCTGGCCAACGAGCAGTACCAGTTGGCGATGCAAGGGCTGGATCTGCATCGCGATATCTATTCGCACATCTCCGGCGTCGATTTAGTGCGTGATGGCGACGGCACCTACTACGTGCTCGAAGACAATCTGCGCACGCCCAGCGGCGTCAGCTACATGCTCGAAGACCGTAAGATGATGATGCGGTTGTTCCCCGAGTTGTTCGCGGCCCAGCGAATTGCGCCGATCGATCACTATCCCAACCTGTTGCTCGACACCCTGAAAAGTTCCAGCCCATTGGATAATCCCAGTGTCGTGGTACTGACGCCTGGGCGCTTCAACAGCGCGTTCTTCGAACATGCGTTTCTGGCTCGGGAAATGGGCGTTGAACTGGTTGAGGGTGCGGATCTGTTTGTGCGTGATGATCGAGTGTTCATGCGCACCACCGACGGACCGAAAGCGGTGGATGTGATCTACCGTCGCCTTGATGACGCCTTCCTCGACCCGCTGGCATTCAATCCTGACTCGATGCTCGGGGTGCCTGGCCTGTTGTCGTCTTATCGCTCCGGCAATGTGGTGCTGGCGAATGCCATCGGCACCGGCGTGGCGGACGACAAATCGGTCTATCCGTTTGTCACGGACATGATCCGTTTCTATCTGGACGAGGAGCCGATCCTCAAAAACGTGCCCACCTTTCAATGCCGCAAGCCCGAGGAGTTGTCCCACGTGCTGGCGAACTTGCCCGAATTGGTGGTCAAGGAAACTCAAGGTTCCGGCGGTTACGGAATGCTGGTGGGGCCGGCGGCGACGGCGGCGGAAATCGAATTGTTCCGCGAGCGGATCAAGGCCAAGCCTCACGCCTACATCGCCCAACCGACGTTGTGCCTGTCTACTTGCCCGACCTTTGTCGAAAACGGCATCGCCCCGCGCCATATCGACCTGCGTCCGTTTGTCTTGTCTGGCCGCGAAACCCGGGTCGTGCCCGGCGGCCTGACGCGTGTAGCCCTGCGTGAAGGATCCCTGGTGGTAAACTCGTCCCAGGGTGGCGGAACCAAGGACACCTGGGTGGTCGAGGATTGAAAGGATACCTGCCATGTTAAGTAGAACTGCCTCGGATTTGTATTGGATGTCGCGTTACCTGGAGCGGGCGGAAAACCTCGCACGGATGCTCGACATCAGTTATTCGCTGTCGTTGATGCCGCAGGACGGCCGCGGTGACGGTTTGCATGAACTGGCGATGCCGCTGCTGATTACCGGCACGCTGGACGACTATCTGGAGCGCCATGGCGCGCTGCACGCCGAACGGCTGCTGCATTTTTTCGCCCTGGATGCAGCCAATCCGGCGAGCATCTACAGTTGTCTCGGTGCCGCGCGGGCCAGTGCCCATGCGGTACGTGGGCGAATTACCGCCGACATGTGGGAAAACATCAACGCGACCTGGCTGGAGATTCGCGGTATTGCCGAGCAAGGTCTCAGTCGCTATGGCATGAGCC
Source organism: Pseudomonas sp. (assembly GCA_026398835.1). GTDB lineage: Bacteria > Pseudomonadota > Gammaproteobacteria > Pseudomonadales > Pseudomonadaceae > Aquipseudomonas. The sequence continues at coordinate 1,706 of JAPLSD010000463.1, read as the reverse complement.
GTTTCTGCGAGTGGATCAAGGAGCGTTCCCACCTGTTCCGTGGTGCTTCCTACGGCACCATCATGCGTAACGATGCGTTTCGTTTTATCCGCCTCGGTACGTTTATCGAGCGCGCCGACAACACCCTGCGTCTGCTCGATGCCCGTTACGAAATGGCTGGCGATCGGGCCGAAGCTGTCAGCGACGGTACCGCCCACGCCTATTACCAATGGAGTGCTTTGCTGCGCGCATTGTCTTCGTTCGAGGCCTATACCGAGATCTACCGCGACGCCCCCGGTGCGCGACACGTTGCCGAATTGTTGCTGCTGCGGGCCGATGTACCGCGTTCCCTGCGCGCCTGCACTGAAGAAATCGACCAGATCCTCGCCAGCCTGCCGGGCGCCAACGGCCGGCCAGCGCAACGCCTCGCGGCCGAAATGGACGCACGTCTGCGCTACACCGGCATCAACGAAATCCTCGAGGAAGGCCTGCACGCCTGGCTGACCGAATTCATCCCGCTGGTACGCCAGTTGGGCAACGCCATTCACAGTTCCTACCTGGAGGCTGCATGAGACTTTCCATTAGCCACGAGACCACCTACCGCTACGAAGATCAGGTGCGTGCGAGCATCCAGTATTTACGTTTGACACCCCACGACAGCGAGCGTCAGCACGTGCTCAGCTGGCAACTCGACCTGCCGCGGCCAGTGCGCGCTCAATTGGACCCGTTCGGCAATATCCTGCACGTGCTGACCATGGACGAACCCCATGAAGCAATCATCATCGGCGCCCGTGGGCAAGTAGACATCGATGAACAGCGCGAAGCCGAACATGAGAGTCAGTCGGCGCTGCCATTCTTGCGCTTCACTCGCTTGACCGAAGCAGATGAGGCTTTGCGGACTTTTGCTGCCAAGCAATGTCTCAAGCGTCGTGATCGCAGCGGGTTGATCGACTTGATGCACGGTCTGAACCAGCACATGACCTACACTCCGGGCTCTACCGAAGTCGAAACCAGCGCCGCTGAGGCCTTTGCCGGGCGTGCCGGGGTCTGTCAGGACCACACCCATGCGTTCCTCGCCTGCGCACGCAGTCTGGGCATTCCTGCGCGCTATGTGTCGGGGTATCTGTACAGCGAGAACAGTGAACACCTGGCCAGTCATGCCTGGGCCGAAGCCTGGCTCGATGACGCCTGGTACAGCTTCGATGTGACCAATCAACTGGCCAGACCCGAACGCCACCTGAAGCTGGCGGTCGGCCTCGACTACCTGGACGCCTGCCCGGTGCGCGGCATGCGCCGTGGCGGTGGTGGTGAGCAGATGCACGCCAAAGTCTTCGTCTCACCGACGCCGACTATTTCGGTGCAACAGCAGTAATTGGGGATACCGCATTCTGATCGTTCCCACGCAGAGCGTGGGAACGATCTATCAGTCAAGGCTGCTGCTTACGCCCCGCCATATGCTTCAAATACCCCATCAACAAGTCCAGCTCCGCATCCGGTAACACGGTTGCGGAGAAGCCGGGCATTTTCGCCTGTGGCCAATGGCGCAGGCTTTGCGGGTCGCGGATATAACGCTTGAGGAAGTCGGTACCGAAATATTCGGTAGGGCTGAAGGGGATGTTCAGATCAGGACCAAACTGCGCGTCACCCGCGCCGTTCAGGCGATGGCAAGCGAGGCAGTTCTTCTGGAACAACGCGAAACCCTGATTCACCGGGTCATTCGCCGCTAG
>JAPLSD010000407.1 GCA_026398835.1 Pseudomonas sp. | reverse complement strand
TATGCCCGTCACCGTTCTGGTACTGGTTGAAACCATTAACGACTACCTGCCGATCCTCGAAAAAAGCGGTTTTCACCTGATTCTGGCGCCTACACCCGCCGAGCGGGCTCAGGCCATAAAGACTCATGCCGGACAGATAAAGGCAGTGCTGACCCGCGGTCCCCTTGGGTTGTACGCCGAAGAAATCGCCGCCCTGCCGCATCTGGAAATCATCTGCGTGATCGGTGCTGGCTATGAACATGTCGACCTGCAAGCCGCCAGCAACCGGGGCATCCGCGTGACCAACGGCGCTGGAGTGAACGCTTCGTCAGTGGCCGACCACGCCATGGCGTTGCTGCTGTCCCTGGTGCGTGACATCCCTCGAGCGGATGCGGCGGTCCGGCGCGGTGAGTGGCCGAAAATCATGCGCCCCTCACTCGCCGACAAACGCCTGGGCATTCTCGGCCTTGGTGCCGTCGGCATGGCCATCGCCAAACGCGCCGCCAACGGCTTCGACATGACGGTGAGCTACCACAATCGTCAGTTGCGCAGCGACGTGCCCTATAGCTTTTGTTCGACCCCCGCCGAACTGGCCCGGGCCTCTGACTTTCTGATCATCGCTACCCCTGGCGGTCCCGGCACACACCATTTGATCAACAAACAGGTGCTGAGCGCGCTGGGTCCTAACGGTTTTATCGTCAACATTGCTCGGGCCAGCGTCATTGTCACCGCGGATCTGATCACCGCGTTGGAGCAACGCCGGATCGCCGGTGCCGCACTGGACGTATTCGATGCCGAGCCGCAGGTGCCGGAAGCGCTCAAGGTGCTGACCAACGTGATCCTCACGCCGCATGTCGCCGGGCTCTCTCCAGAAGCGACCCGAGGCACCGTTGAGTTGGTGGGCAAGAACCTTCTGGCCTATTTCTCCGGTCGCCCGTTGTTGACGCCAATTGAGTTACCGCTCGCGAAATGATCGGGAGTGACGCATTGGGTTTTCAAACGCTTGTATCAAAAGCAATGATTGCCCGGCAACACGCTCACCTATAAAGGCTTGCTGTGGTTGTGGGCTCCGGGTGGGCGCATTAGATTAGCCAATGATGATGGCCCTTAAAAATAAGCAGAAGGGATAAGCATGGCGCTTACTGACCAGTCCACCCGCATCCGCTCCGGCGAAGAACTCGATGTCAACCTCATCGACCCGTACCTCAAGGCGCATATCCCAGGCCTGAGCGGGACGCCGCAGATCAGCCAGTTTCCGGGTGGCGCTTCGAATCTGACCTACCTGCTGGAATACCCCGAGCAGGAGTTCGTCCTGCGTCGACCGCCGTTCGGCCATAAAGCCAAATCCGCCCACGACATGGGCCGTGAATATCGCATTCTCAATCAGCTCAAAGACGGTTTCCCGTATTGCCCGAAAGCCTATGTGCACTGCACCGACGAGTCGGTGATCGGCGCCGAGTTCTACGTGATGGAGCGGGTCAAGGGCATCATCCTGCGTTCCGACCTGCCGCCGGAACTGGGCCTTGATGCGCAGAATACCGAAGCGTTGTGCAAGAGCTTCATCGACAAATTCGTCGAACTGCATCGGGTCGACTACAAAGCCTGTGGCCTGGCCGACCTGGGCAAGCCTGAAGGTTATGTCCAGCGGCAGATTCGTGGCTGGAGCGATCGCTACGACAAGGCGCTGACCCCCGATGCACCCAGCTGGGAAACGGTCAAAGCCTGGCTCAACGACAAGATGCCCGCCGATCATCCGACCTCAAGCATCGTGCACAACGACTATCGCTTCGACAACGTGATCCTCGACCCGAACAACCCGATGCAGATCATCGGCGTGCTGGACTGGGAACTGACCACCCTGGGCGATCCGCTGATGGACCTGGGCAACACCCTCGCCTACTGGATCGAAGCCGACGACCCGGCACCTGTACAACTGATGCGCCGCCAGCCGAGCCATGCGCCCGGCATGTTGACCCGCCGCCAGTTCGTCGATTACTACGCCGAACGCGCAGGGCTGCAGATCGACAACTTCGACTTCTACTACACCTACGGGCTGTTCCGCCTGGCCGGTATCGTGCAGCAGATCTACTACCGCTTCTTCCATGGCCAGACCCAGGACAAACGCTTCGCGCAGTTCATTCACATGAACAAACTGCTGGAGCACATGAGCCTGCAAGTCATCCACAAATCCAGCCTCTGACTGCGCGCCCAGCGCCTGGCATACAACAAGGAAAAACCATGTCCAAGACTCAGTTGTTCGACCTCGACGGCAAGATCGCTTTCGTTTCCGGCGCCAGCCGCGGTATCGGTGAAGCCATCGCCAAACTGTTGGCCCAGCAAGGCGCCCACGTGATCGTCTCGAGCCGCAAACTCGACGGTTGCCAGCATGTTGCCGACGCGATCATCGCCGACGGCGGCAAGGCCACGGCTGTTGCCTGCCACATCGGTGAAATGGACCAGATCACCCAGGTCTTCGCCGGGATTCGCGAGCAATTCGGGCGCCTGGATATTCTGGTCAACAACGCGGCAACCAACCCGCAGTTCTGCAACGTACTGGACACCGACTTGAGCGCGTTCCAGAAAACCGTCGATGTGAACATTCGCGGTTACTTCTTCATGTCGGTGGAAGCCGGCAAGCTGATGCGCGAGACCGGTGGCGGCAGCATCATCAACGTCGCCTCGATCAACGGCATCTCGCCGGGCATCTTCCAGGGCATCTACTCGGTGACCAAGGCTGCGGTGATCAACATGACCAAGGTCTTCGCCAAGGAGTGCGCGCAGTTCGGCATTCGCTGCAATGCATTGCTGCCGGGGCTGACTGACACCAAGTTTGCTTCGGCGCTGGTGAAGAATGATGCGATTCTCAATACCGCGCTGCAGCAGATTCCGCTCAAGCGGGTGGCTGCGCCGAGTGAAATGGCCGGGGCGGTGTTGTATTTGGCCAGTGATGCTTCGAGCTATACCACTGGGGTTTCGCTGAATGTGGATGGTGGGTTT
>JAPLSD010000260.1 GCA_026398835.1 Pseudomonas sp. | reverse complement strand
TTCTTCACCGAACAAGAATTGATTGATCCGCGGCAGAAACCCCAGCAACCCCGGCGACTCCAGCACTCCGCTACCCAAGGCATTAGCCACCAACACCCGCCCCTGGCGCACCGCTTCAAGCAGGCCAGGCACACCCAGGGCCGAGTCGGTGCGCAGTTCCAACGGGTCGCAGAAGTCATCGTCGAGCCGACGCATGATGGCGTGGACGCGACGCAGACCGCTCAGGGTCTTCAGATAGACCGTGGCGTTGCGTACGGTCAAATCGCCGCCCTCGACCAATGGATAACCGAGCTGGCGGGCCAGATACAGATGTTCGAAATAGCTCTCGTTGAAACGCCCCGGCGTCAGCAGCACCACCAGCGGTGCTTCATCATCGCTCGGTGCCTGGCGAGCCAGGGTTTCCTGCAAGGTACGGAAGAACCCGGCCAGATGCTGCACTCTCAGATCGCGGTACAGCTCGGGAAACGCTCGCGAGACGATGGTGCGGTTTTCCAGCGCATAACCGGCACCGGATGGCGCTTGAGTCCGGTCAGCCGTCACCCACCAACGCCCATCGGGACTGCGCGCAAGATCCACGGCGTACAGGTGCAGAAAGGCCCCGTCAGGCGGTTGAATGCCCTGACAAGGCCAGAGGAAGTTGTTGTGACCGAACACCAGTTCGGCCGGTAGTAGCCCTTCGGCGATCAAACGTTGCGGGCCGTACAGATCCGCCAATACAGCATTGAGCAAGCGCGCACGCTGGGCAATCCCGGCGGCGAGTTGCTGCCACTCATCGGCGGCAATCACATGGGGCAGCAGATCCAGCTCCCACGGGCGATCAGCGCCCTTGGGGTCGGCGTAGACGTTGTAGGTCACGCCGTTTTCCTGGATCTGTCGGGCCAGCAGCGCCTGACGCTGAACCAGCTGCGCCGGGGTGCTGCGTTGCAATTGGTCGAACAGCCGACGCCAGTGCGGGCGCACCGCGCCGCTGTCGTCGAGCAATTCGTGATAAGTGCCCGCCGTCAGCGGGTAGCGGTCAAGCAGGTCAGGCATGGAAAACTCGGCAGATACCAAGGAAAAGGCAGATTAGCGCAGACAGATGACGCCCGGATATCCGAAAAATCCGAGCGTCGTGTCTGCTTTAGAAACGTCGCAAATCGAGCGTCATCGGCAGCTCGTCATTGATCGTCAGGGTCGGCACCGGCAAGGTGCCGGGGCTGTGGCCAAGGCGGAAGAAGCGCGCCATTCGCCGGCTCTCGGCTTCATTGGCGTTCACCGGCAAGCTGTCGTAGTTGCGCCCGCCCGGATGGGCGACGTGATACTGACAGCCGCCCAGCGAGCGCTGCATCCAGGTATCGAGCAGATCGAACACCAACGGCGCATGCACAGGAATGGTCGGCTGCAGGCAATTGGCCGGCTGCCAGGCGCGAAAACGCACACCAGCAACAAATTCGCCGACCCGCCCGGTCGGTTGCAGCGGCACCGGGATCCCGTTGCAGGTCAGTAAATAACGCTGGGTTGGCAGGCCGGTTAGCTTGACCTGCAAGCGCTCCAGCGACGAGTCGACATAGCGCACCGTGCCTCCCGCCGCGCCCTCTTCACCCAAGACATGCCAAGGCTCAAGCGCCTGGCGCAGTTCCAGTTCGATACCACTGACCCTGTAATCGCCAACCTTCGGAAAGCGGAACTCCAGATGCGCGGCGAACCACTCGGCACGCACGGCATAGCCGGCGGCGTTCAGGTCGACGATAACGTCGGCGAAGTCCTGCTCGATAAAGTGCGGCAACAAGAAACGATCGTGCAGCTCGGTGCCCCAACGGGCCAGCTTGGCCGGCGCATAAGGCTCACGCCAGAACCGCGCCACCAGCGCTCGCAGCAGCAGTTGCTGGACCAGGCTCATGCGCGCATGAGGCGGCATTTCGAAGGCTCGCAACTCCAACAGGCCGAGGCGACCGGTCGCGCCATCGGGCGAGTACAGCTTGTCGATGCAGAACTCGGCGCGGTGAGTGTTGCCAGTCACGTCGATCAGCAGGTTGCGCAGCAAGCGGTCCACCAACCATGGCGGGCACTCTTCACCCGGTTTGGGCATTTGGGCGAAGGCGATTTCCAGCTCATACAACGCGTCGTTACGCGCTTCGTCCACTCGCGGCGCCTGGGACGTCGGGCCGATGAACAGTCCAGAGAACAGGTAGGACAGCGACGGGTGGTTATGCCAGTAACTGATCAGGCTGCGCAGCAGATCCGGGCGACGCAGAAACGGTGAGTCGGCCGGCGTCGCGCCACCCAGTACGAAATGGTTACCGCCGCCAGTACCGGTGTGACGACCATCAATCATGAATTTCTCGGTGGTCAGTCGCGTCTGCCGAGCTTCTTCGTAGAGAAACTCGGTGCGTTCCACCAGTTCGTCCCAACTGGCGGAGGGCTGCACGTTGACCTCGATCACACCCGGGTCGGGGGTGATCCGGAAATTGCTCAGCCGCGGATCGCTCGGCGGCTCATAGCCTTCCAGCAACACCGGGCAATGCAGTTCCTCGGCGGTGGCTTCGATGGCGCTGACCAGCTCCAGATAGTCTTCCACCCGCTCCAGCGGCGGCATGAACAAGTACAGTCGCCCTTCCCGCGCCTCGGCACAGAACGCGGTACGGGTCAGCCAGTCGGCGGACTCGTCCAGTTTTGGCGCGCGTTCAACGGCAGTCGCCGGGTCGCCATGAACCTGCAACCGTGCGGTGGCGGGCAGTTCAGGCAAGTCCTGATTCGGATCGGTCGGATGCACGAACGGATATTCCGCCGCCGTCACCCAAGGCTGCGAAGCCAGCGGCAAGCGATAGCCCAACGGCGAATCGCCCGGCACCAGTCGACAATGGCTGTCACGCAAGTACCAACTACCGCTCTGCCATTGATCACCCTTGGCGGTGCGCGCCAGCGGCAGGACCTGGCCAATGACCTTGTCCAGGCCCTGGCTGAAGACTTTATGCAGGCGGGCCCGCTCGAGCTCGTCGCCCAGACGTGAGTCTTTGGCGCTGACGTTCAGCGGCAAGGCGCCTTCACGCCAGAGGTAATAGAAATTGTCTTCGTAGGCCGGAAACACAAAGCGTGTCGGCAGTTTCAAGCGCTCGGCGACACTCGCCAGAAAACGCCCGGCCAGCTCCCCATCAGCGCCATAGTCTTCCTGCTCATCGGCAATCAGTGCGCTGTTGTGCCAGATCGGCACGCCGTCGCGCCGCCAATACAGGTTGAGCGACCAGCGCGGCAGTTGCTCACCGGGGTACCACTTGCCCTGGCCGAAATGCACCAGCCCCTTGGGTGCGTAATGTTTGCGCATGCGCTGGAACAGTTCGGCGGACAGCTTGCGCTTGTCCGGCCCCAGCGCGGCGGTGTTCCATTCAGCGCCATCCGGATCGTCGATAGAAACGAAGGTCGGCTCACCGCCCATGGTCAGGCGCACGTCGCCCTTGAGCAGATCTGCATCAATCTGTCGGCCCAACGCCTGAATCGCCAGCCACTGGTCTTCGGTGTAGGGCTTGGTGACCCGAGGGGCCTCCCAGATCCTTTCCACTGACATTTCGTGGGTGAATTCACACTCGCACGGTTCGACCAAGCCACTGATCGGCGCGGCAGAGGACGGATCAGGGCTACAGGCCAACGGGATATGCCCTTCACCGGCAAACAGCCCAGAGGTTGCGTCCAGGCCGATCCAGCCAGCACCCGGCAAGTACACTTCGCACCAGGCATGCAGATCGGTGAAATCCACCTCTGTGCCGGACGGGCCGTCGAGGGCTTTGACGTCGGCGGTCAGCTGAATCAGATAGCCGGAGACAAAACGCGCTGCCAAGCCAAGGTTGCGCAGCAATTGCACCAGTAGCCAGGCCGAGTCGCGGCAGGAGCCCGAGGCGTTTTCCAGCGTGTGCTCGGGCGTCTGCACACCCGGCTCCATGCGGATCAGGTAACCGATGTCTTCGCTCAGGCGCTGATTCAGCGCGACCAGGAAGTCGACGCTAGGCAGCGGCGTGCGGTCGATGCCTTCCAGGTAGGCCTTGAACTTCGGCGTCAGCGGCAGCGTTTCCAGGTACGGCGCCAGCTCACGCTGTTCGTCGGCAGCGTAGGCGAAAGGGATCTTTTCCGCGTAGGGCTCAAGGAAGAAATCGAACGGATTGAACACCGCCATCTCGGCCAGCAGATCGACCTCGATCCGCAGCTCGTCGGTTTTCTCCAGGAATACCAGCCGCGCCAGGTAATTGCCCTGGGGGTCTTGCTGCCAGTTGATGAAATGCTGTTCGGGCAAAACCTTCAGCGCATACGAGAGAATCCGCGTGCGACTGTGGGCAGCCGGACGCAGGCGAACGATCTGCGGCCCGAGTTCTACCGCACGGTCGTAGCGGTAATGTGTGACATGGTGTAATGCGACATGGATCGACACGGCGTGCCTCCTGCGAGCCTGGGCGTTATCGAAAGCGGCGCAAGACTTATGCCATACAGACATGTCTGGCGCTTTCTTCGGTTACTCAGGGCAGTACAGCACCAAAATCGGGCGATGCGGGATTTTGCTTTGGGAGAGTTGCACGCAAATGAGGCGGTCGCATGATCGTTCCCACGCTCCTGCGTGGGAACGATCAGCAAAACGCCAGCCCGAGGGCTGGCGTTGTCTTTACTGCTGACTGCGCTTAGCGCGGTACGACCGGTTTGCGATCAGGCTTCTTGCCTTTGCCTTTGGCCGCGTCCATACGCTCCTTGGCTGCCTGCTTGTTGCGAGCGAAGGCTGCTGCTTTGGCTTGTTCGCGCTTGTCCCACGGGTTGCCGCCATCGCTGGCACGTGGAGGCAGGCCGGTGTGCTGGGTCAGGATCTTGGTGGTCTTTTCCTGGACCACTTTATGACTGCCGGCCGGCGTCGAGTTTTTGCGACGGGCACTCTGGTAGCTGTCGGTCGCCGGCTGATGCAGCGGGATCAGCTGGTTCTTGCCCGGCCCGATCAGGTCGGCACGGCCCATGCGGGTCAAGGCCTCACGCAGCATCGGCCAGCCTTTCGGGTCGTGGTAACGCAAGAACGCCTTGTGCAGACGGCGCTGCTCTTCGCTCTTGACGATGGTCACGCTGTCGCTCTTGTAGGTGACCTTGCGCAACGGGTTCTTGCCCGAGTGGTACATGGCGGTGGCAGTAGCCATCGGCGACGGGTAGAACGCCTGCACCTGGTCAGCACGGAAGGCGTTGCCCTTGAGCCACAAGGCCAGGTTCATCATGTCTTCGTCGGTGGTGCCCGGGTGCGCGGCAATGAAGTACGGAATCAGGTACTGCTCTTTCCCGGCTTCCTTGGAGTATTTCTCGAACATCCGCTTGAACTTGTCATAGCTGCCGATGCCCGGCTTCATCATCTGGTTGAGCGGACCTTCCTCGGTGTGTTCCGGGGCGATCTTCAGGTAACCACCCACGTGGTGGGTCACCAGCTCCTTGACGTACTCCGGCGACTCGACCGCGAGGTCATAGCGCAGGCCGGAGGCAATCAGGATCTTTTTGACACCTGGGAGCGCACGGGCACTGCGATAGAGCTGGATCAGCGACGAGTGGTCGGTGTTCAGGTTCGGGCAAATGCCGGGGAACACGCACGAAGGCTTGCGGCAGGCGGATTCGATTTCCGGGCTTTTGCAGGCGATGCGGTACATGTTCGCGGTCGGGCCGCCGAGGTCGGAAATGACACCGGTAAAGCCTGGGACCTTGTCGCGAATCTCTTCGATCTCGCGAATGATCGACTCTTCGGAGCGATTCTGGATGATCCGACCTTCGTGCTCGGTGATCGAACAGAAGGTACAGCCGCCGAAGCAGCCGCGCATGATGTTCACCGAGAAGCGGATCATGTCGTAGGCAGGAATCTTTTCCTTACCGTACGCCGGATGCGGAATCCGTGCGTAAGGCATGCCGAACACGTAGTCCATTTCCTCGGTGGTCATCGGAATCGGAGGCGGGTTGAACCAGACGTCCACTTCGCCATGCTTCTGCACCAGCGCGCGGGCGTTGCCCGGGTTGGTTTCAAGGTGCAGCACGCGGTTGGCGTGGGCGTAAAGAACGGCATCGCCACGGACTTTCTCTACCGACGGCAGACGAATCACGGTCTTGTCGCGGGTCATCCGAGGGCTCGCCAGGATTTGTACGACCTTGGCTTCCTCTGGATCTTCGACCGGACCTTTCTCTTGCTCGATAGCGCAGGCCTGGGTGTCCTGGGTATTCACGTACGGGTTGATGATCTTGTCGACCTTGCCCGGACGGTCGATGCGCGTGGAGTCGACCTCGTACCAGCCTTGCGGCGTGTCGCGACGAATGAACGCAGTGCCGCGAACGTCGGTGATGTCTTCGATCTTGTGACCGTAGGACAGACGCTGGGCGACTTCGACGATCGCTCGCTCGGCGTTGCCGTAGAGCAGGATGTCGGCGCAGGCGTCGATCAGGATCGAGTTGCGAACCCGGTCTTGCCAGTAATCGTAGTGGGCGATGCGACGCAGCGAAGCTTCGATGCCGCCCAGAACAATCGGCACATTCTTGTAAGCTTCTTTGCAGCGCTGGCTATAAACCAGGCTCGCACGATCCGGACGTTTGCCAGCCATGCCACCTGGGGTGTAGGCGTCATCGGAACGGATTTTCTTGTCGGCGGTGTAGCGGTTGATCATCGAGTCCATGTTGCCGGCCGCGACGCCGAAGAACAGATTCGGCTCGCCAAGCTTCATGAAATCGTCTTTGGACTGCCAGTTAGGCTGCGCAATGATGCCGACGCGAAAGCCCTGGGCCTCAAGCAAGCGGCCGATGATCGCCATGCCAAACGACGGGTGATCGACGTAGGCATCACCGGTGACGATGATGATGTCACAGGAATCCCAGCCAAGCTGATCCATCTCCTCCCTGCTCATCGGCAGGAATGGCGCTGGTCCGAAACATTCGGCCCAGTACTTGGGATAGTCAAATAACGGCTTGGCTGCTTGCATGTCGATGACCGGTGTTGGTGTACAAGGATGGTTCTTTGTTTTCAAAGAATTTCGCGGGCGCGGAATATAGCACAAAAAATGACCAATTCCGACGGTAGTGGTCGGAATTGATTCAATCGGTGTTCCCCTGCCGCAGGCTGCGGCTACTCGTCGTCGAAGTTGTAACTGCCTGGCGCAAGGTTTTCGAAACGGGTGTACTTACCGATGAACGCCAGGCGAGTGGTGCCGATCGGGCCGTTACGTTGTTTACCGATGATGATTTCGGC
>JAPLSD010000522.1 GCA_026398835.1 Pseudomonas sp. | reverse complement strand
TCGGCCAGAAGGGCGGCGCCAGCGCCCAGGCGGGCGGCCAATGAGCGCAAATGTGGCCAGTTTTGCGGCATGGCGTAAAGCAGCATGATCGACTCGAAGTCGCAGTGCAGGTCCAGCACCAGATCGGCATCGCAGGCATGCTGCATCAGCAAGCGACGCAGGCCATCGAGTTCCGATGTCGGTGCTGGCATGTCCGTGAGGGCGTCGCCCATGGCGCGGCGGATGAGCGCGATGTTGGCGTTGGCATCTTCCCCCAGTTGACCTACCAATAGCGGCGCCACGGCTTCGGCCAGTTCCGGGAAGTCGCGATTGAAGTTCTTCCCGCTGGAGAACTCAAAGCGACCCTGGTGGGTGGCCTGGAACATCTGTGCGATACCGATCGGATTGGCCATCGGCACCAGCTCGATCACCCCGGTCAGGCGGCCTTGCTCTTCCAGCTCATGTAGACGGCGTTTGAGTTCAACAGCGACACGCATGCCCGGCAGCTCGTCGGCATGCAGGGAGGCCTGGATGTAAGCCTTGCGCGGTCCGCTGCCAAAACGAAACAGCGACAGCTTGCGTTCAGTGCCCGAGGCGCTCCACGGCAAGAGGTATTGAATGTGCTTCATAAAATTCCTTAGTGCTTGCGCGGTGCCAGATACGCCAGCCAGCGGCGCTCGGCCAGCTTGAACAGACGAACCAGGATGAAGGTCAGGGCCAGGTAGATGAGGCCGGCGGTGATGAACGCCTCGAACGGCAGATAGAACCGCGAACTGACCGTACGCGCGGCCCCAGTGATGTCGACCAGGGTGACGATGGACGCCAGGCTGGTGGTTTGCAGCATCATCAGCACTTCGTTGCTGTACTGCGGCAGCGCTCGGCGCAAGGCCGACGGCAGGAGAATGCGGCGGTACAGGGTAAAGCGCGACATGCCCATGGCCCTGGCCGCTTCGATCTCACCGTGGGCCGTGGACTTCAAACTGCCGGCCAGGAGTTCCGCACTGTAGGCACTGGTGTTGATCGCAAAGGCCAGGCAGGCACAAAAGGTCGCGCTGGACAGGTAAGGCCAGAGCGCGCTTTGGCGTACCGCTTCGAACTGCGCCAGGCCGTAATAGATCAGAAACAATTGCACCAGCATCGGCGTGCCGCGAATCACGTAGGTGTAAAGCCAGGCCGGGAAGTTGATCAACGGTGATCGGGATACCCGCATCAGCGCCAATGGAATCGCCAGCACCAGGCCAAAGGCCAGGGAAATCAGCAGAACTTTCAGGGTCACCAAGGCGCCATTGAAATACAGCGGCAGGTTTTCCCAGATCAGGTTGTAGTCGAGAATCATGGGTGTGCTTCCTATCACAGTTCGGCGGCTTTGATGCCGACCGAGTAGTGTTTTTCCAGATAACGCAGTACCAGCAACGACAGGCTGGTCAGCATCAGATAAAGCGCCGCCACCGCGAGGAAAAACGTAAACGGCTCATGGGTTGCATCCGCTGCGTTCTTGGCCTTGAACATCATGTCCTGCAAGCC
>JAPLSD010000175.1 GCA_026398835.1 Pseudomonas sp. | reverse complement strand
GTCAGCTCAAACTCCAGCCATTGCGCCTCGACGCCACGCTCGGCAATCAGTCGGCTCAAGGTCGAGAGCAATTGACTGTCCTGAAACTGCCGGAACGACAGGTTGATCGCCATGTGCAATGGCGCCAGACCGCATTCACGCAAGGCCTGCATATCCCGCAGGGCGCGGGAAATCACCCAATAACCGAGCGGCACGATCAAACCGCTTTGCTCGGCCAGCGGCACGAACTCGCTGGGCGGCAACAGCCCGCGCTCGCCATGTCGCCAGCGCACCAAAGCCTCGAGGCCGACAATCTGCCCGTCTGCAAGATTCAGCCGCGGCTGGTAATGCAGTTCCAGTTCATCGCGGCGCAACGCACGACGCAGTTCACCTTCGAGATCGGCGAGGCTGCGGGCGTTGCGATTGATACGTTCATTGAAGATGTGAAAGGTGCAGCCCTGAGTGCTTTTGGCCTGTTGCATGGCGATATGCGCGTGCCACATCAGCGGGTCGGCACCGGCCTGAGCGCGGGCATGAGCAATGCCCAGACTGCAGCCGATCAGCAGACTTTCGCCATCGACCCAATAGGGCTCGGACATGGCTTCGATAATGCACTCAGCCATCCACTCGGCACGCTGCGGTGCGCGGCGGGTGTCGATCAGCAAGGCAAACTCATCACTGCCCAGACGCGCCAGTTGATCGCCGGCCTCCAGCTGGCTTTTGAGCCGCGAGACCACTTGCAGAATCAGCCGGTCTCCGGCCTGGTGACCGAGGGCATCGTTGGCGTGACGAAAGTTGTCGAGGTCCAGGTGGCCCAGTGCGAGGCCACGCCCTTCATTGTCGGCAAGACGAGCCGCCAGCAAGGTCTGAAACCCTTGGCGATTGGCAATGCCGGTCAACGGGTCCTGTTCAGCCAGGCGTTGCAGGGTGTGTTCCAGTACACCGCGCTCGCGAACGTGGCGCAGGCAGCGGCGCAAGGTCGCGATATCCAGGACATCGCGGACCAACCAGTCGCTGACACCGTCCGGCGCAACTGCCGGCTCATGCTCCAACAGCAATACCGTTGGCAAACTGCAGCGACCCGGAGCGGGTTGCAGGGCTGGCGTCGTCAACAACACCGCAGTGCGGTCGTTATCGAACAAACTACTGACCGACTCCCAGGTCGGCGCACTGATCAGCACAGCCGAGCTCCCCATCGGAGCCAGACACTCGCGCAACAACGCTGCCCACGCTGGCTCTTGGGCCAGTAGCAGCAAACGCAAGGGTTCGACAGGCGTAGACAAGCTAGCTCCCTAGACTCTGCAAAAGATCTTGGCGACGGGGATTATGACGGGCGGATAAACAACGACAAATGCTATTGATTATCAAACACGTCGTTGTACCGCTCAAACACGAACATTAGACGCAATTTCATCGCGCATCCTGCGGGAAAGTAACAAAACCGGCAAATTTAGATCGAGTGCTACGTCACAAGTCGCAGAGGTTCAGCAGAATCTGTCCAGCCTGTTAAAATGCCCGCCCATTTCGCAAGCGACCTCCTTCTTCGTCATGTCCCGACTCAATCCCCGGCAGCAAGAAGCCGTGAACTACGTCGGCGGCCCTCTTTTGGTGCTCGCCGGCGCTGGCTCCGGCAAGACCAGCGTAATCACCCGTAAGATCGCCCATCTGATCCAGAGCTGCGGCATCCGTGCCCAGTACATCGTCGCCATGACCTTTACCAACAAGGCTGCGCGGGAGATGAAGGAGCGGGTCGGCACCCTGCTCAAGGGTGGCGAAGGCCGTGGGTTGACCGTGTGTACATTCCACAATCTGGGGCTGAACATCATCCGCAAAGAGCATGCGCGGCTGGGCTACAAGCCAGGTTTCTCGATTTTCGACGAGACCGACGTCAAAGCCCTGATGACCGACATCATGCAGAAGGAATACTCGGGCGACGACGGCGTCGACGAAATCAAGAACATGATCGGCTCGTGGAAAAACGACCTGATCCTGCCGCCCGAAGCTCTGGAAAATGCGCGCAACCCGAAGGAACAGACCGCCGCCATCGTCTACACCCACTATCAGCGCACGCTCAAAGCCTTCAACGCGGTGGACTTCGACGACCTGATCCTGCTGCCGGTAAAGCTGTTCCAGGAGCACGATGACATCCTGGAAAAATGGCAGAACAAGGTCCGCTACCTGCTGGTGGACGAATATCAGGACACCAACGCCAGCCAGTATTTGCTGGTGAAACTGCTGATCGGCAAGCGCAATCAGTTCACCGTGGTGGGCGACGATGATCAGTCGATCTACGCTTGGCGTGGCGCCCGCCCGGAAAACCTGATGCTGCTCAAGGACGACTACCCGTCCCTGAAAGTGGTGATGCTCGAGCAGAACTACCGCTCCACCAGCCGAATCCTGCGCTGCGCCAACGTGCTGATCTCGAACAACCCCCACGAGTTTGAAAAACAGCTGTGGAGCGAGATGGGCCACGGCGACGAGATCCGCGTGATCCGCTGCCGCAACGAAGACGCCGAAGCCGAGCGCGTGGCCGTGGAATTGCTCACCCTGCACCTGCGCACCGACCGGCCCTACAGCGACTTCGCCATTCTTTATCGCGGCAACTACCAGGCCAAGCTCATTGAGCTAAAGCTTCAGCATCACCAGATTCCTTATCGCCTGTCCGGCGGCAACAGCTTTTTCGGACGTCAGGAAGTGAAAGACCTGATGGCCTACTTCCGCCTGCTGGTAAACCCGGACGACGATAACGCCTTCCTGCGCGTGATCAACGTCCCACGCCGGGAAATCGGTTCGACCACCCTGGAAAAGCTCGGCAACTACGCCACCGGGCGTAAAGTCTCGATGTACGCCGCCACCGACGAAATCGGCCTTGGCGAGCATCTGGACAGCCGTTTCACCGATCGCCTGGCGCGCTTCAAGCGCTTCATGGACCGCGTGCGTGAGCAATGTGCGGGAGAGGACCCGATTTCCGCTTTGCGCAGCATGGTCATGGACATCGATTACGAGAACTGGCTGCGCACCAACAGCTCCAGCGACAAAGCCGCGGACTACCGCATGGGCAACGTCTGGTTCCTGATCGAGGCGCTGAAGAACACCCTGGAAAAAGACGAAGAT
>JAPLSD010000531.1 GCA_026398835.1 Pseudomonas sp. | reverse complement strand
ATCACGGCCATAGGTCTGAATCGCTTGATCAATGTCATCGCGAATTTGTAGCGTGGCCTCCAGCAACAGCTGGTTATTGCGGCTGCTTTGCTGGACCAGTTGGGCGGGAATGGTCGGCAGTTCGCCCTGTACGGCCGCCACCGGCAACGCGCGATCAGGCACCCAGCCGGCTTCGACGCGCATGCCCGAGCAGTCACCGGCAAACAGGTTGCGCGCGACTTCGTGCTTGTTGCGGCCTAAGCCGCAGATCAGCCCAAGGGCATTCAAATAAGCCGTCATGGTGTGGTCTCGGCGGTCAACGGGGTGATGTGATAGTGCGGCCCTTGAGGCAGGTTCAACTCAAAGTCCAAAGGCTGTCGATAGCGAATTTTCCAACGTGGGCCGAGGGCGCGCTGTGAGCCTTGTTGCTGCGCCGTTGGATAATTGCCAAGCAGTTCACCCTCAGGCGTCAAGGCAAACAACAGCGCCGCGAAGAGCTCGCGGGCTTCCGGATTCGGCGGTAGCAAGCCGTCGGCCTGCCATGCGCCGTCAATCAGTCGCTGACGGGCCTGCGGGATTCCCAGCGGATCCATCATCGACCAGCGGATGCTTTGCCCTTCACGCTGGATCACCAGCAGCCAGTCCTGACGTTGCTCGGCTTGCTGGCGTTCGATGTGCAATTGCAGTGGCAGCGGCAAGGTCGGGTTTCTCTCGGGCAATGGCGCCTGGCTGGCGCAGGCGCTCAGCAGCAGAACACAGCTCAAGAGCAGGGCGCGGATCATCAAGGCTTACCTTCAAGGGGTTTGCGTGCG
Organism: Pseudomonas sp.; assembly: GCA_026398835.1. Classification (GTDB taxonomy): domain Bacteria; phylum Pseudomonadota; class Gammaproteobacteria; order Pseudomonadales; family Pseudomonadaceae; genus Aquipseudomonas. Next base: position 3,169 of record JAPLSD010000531.1, on the reverse strand, counting down.
ACCACGTTAATCAGCGTCTCTTCACGCTGGCCGAAGAGTTTCGGACGGCGCAGACCCAAGCGTTCCAGCAGGCCGAAATCCTTCGAACGGCTCCACCACAGATAAGGGTAAGACACATTTTGCGGGCCGAATTCAAATCCTTGATCGCGGATCATCTGCAGGTATTGTTCAGCGCTCTTCTGTACATGCATCGGATGGCGGAACAGCCAGCGGATCACCCACGTGTCGATATAGGCTTCGGTGGACTCGGCGAACAACAGATAACCGCCCGGCTTGAGCACTCGATAGAACTCGGCGAGGGCTTGCTCTTGCTCCACCAAGTGATGAAAGGTCTGGTGGCAGAACAGCAGATCGACGCTGGCGTCCGGCACATCGAGGGCCGCACAGTCGCTGCCAATCAGCTCGACGTTGATGTTCTGGCGACGGGCTTCTTCGCTGCTAAAACTCAGGCTGTGAGGGTCGGCATCCAGACCGATCAGGCGTTGCGGCGCAAACACCTGATGCAAGTACTGGAACGACTTGCCCTGACCGCAACCGGCATCCAGCAGCACCGGATTGCTCGGCAACTCATCGCTGAACAGTTTGCGCAGATCGTTGATCGCCACCCGCAGCACACGGTGCTGCCAGGTGTGGCTGCGCAGGAACCAGAGGCCGAAGCGGGTTTCTTCGACGTAGCTCTCGCTTAAATAGCTCATACCGCATCACTCGCGCAGATTTCAGACAACATCCGCAGGCGCCGCTTGGGCTCGCTGACGAACGGGTTACGCTCATCCCAGGCATAGCCGGCGAGGATCGAACTGATCATGCGGCGAATTTCCGACGAACTGCCGGAATGGAAAATCACATCCTGGAAGGTCCCGGTGTACCAGCCTTCGACGTAGCAGCGGAAGGTGTCGACGCCGCGCTTCAAGGGGGTGGCGAACTCACCCTGCCAGTCGACGCTTTCGCCCTGCAATTGGCGATGCAGCACGCCGGCGGCCATGCTCGCCGAACGCATGGCGATGGTCACGCCGGAGGAGAACACCGGGTCGAGGAATTCCGCGGCATTGCCGAGCAAGGCGAAGCCCGGCCCGTGCAGGGTTTTGACGTTGGCCGAGTAACCGCCGATGCTTCGCGCCGGGGTGTCCCATATGGCGTTTTCCAGCACGCCTGAAAGGCTCGGGGTTTCAGCGATAAAGCCGCGCAGGCACTCATCCAGATCGCCAGTGCGTCCTTCAAAATGCTCTTTTGCGGCGACCACGCCCACCGAGCAGCGACCGTTGCTGAACGGGATGGTCCAGAACCAGATATCGCGATGGGTCGGGTGAGTGGTTATGAGGATTTTCTCCCGCTCGAAATGCGGGCTGTCGATATGGTCTTCAACATGGGTGAACACCGCCTGACGCACCGGGAAGTTCGACGGTGCCTCAAGGTCCAGCAAGCGTGGCAGCACGCGGCCATAACCACTGGCGTCGAGTACGAAATCGGCTTCGACGCGGTACTCGCTACCGTCTTCGCGACGGGCGCTCAGTTGCGGTTTCGGCAGGTCGAAATCGACGCCGATGATCTCTTCGCCGTAGCGGATCTCTACGCCTTGCAACTGGGCCTGATCGGCCAGCAGTTTGTCGAAGTCGGCGCGCTGGACCTGGAAGGTGGTCGGCTTGCCGTTGCTGAAGGTGTCACCGAAATCGAAGGCGCTGTAGCGCTCGCCCCACGCGAAGGCCGCACCGTTTTTCAACTGGAAACCGGCGGCCTTTACGGCGTCGAGCATGCCGGCTTCTTCGACGAAATCCAGGCAGTGGGACAGCAGGCTTTCACCGATGGAAAACCGTGGAAAATGCTGGCGCTCGATAATCAGCACGTCGTGGCCTTTACGCTTGAGCAGCGCGGCCGCGATTGCACCGGATGGGCCGGCGCCAATCACCACAACCTGACGAGTTTCCATTTCAACTATTGGCACGAGGGCTCCTTGCCGGGACGGCAACGTGTGAAGGAATACGGCGGATACCGGCCAGCGCCGGCAGCAAGGTTGCGATCAAGCCCATCAGCATCAGCGCGAAGTACAGCGCCGGGCTGATCAATTGTTGTTGCAGCAGCAGGTTGAGAAAGACGATCTCGCTCAACCCACGAATATTCAGCAGCAAGCTTTCCCGCCAGCGGCTGGCGCCGACAAACGACGTGCCGGCCCAACCCAGGCCGAGCCAGTTGCCCAACAGTTTGCTGAGGATCGGCAAGACCAGCAACGCGCCCAGCTGAACCCAACTGAGACTGTCCATGGCGCTGTGTACGTTGATCTGCACGATGCCGAAGGTCAGGATCAGCGGGATCGCGATAGTGGTCTGTAACCGGCTCATCCAGGCGGCCTTTAACGGCAACACCAACGGCAGCTTGAGGGCGGCCATGCACAGCAGATAGCCAATGCCGAAAATCAGCGCATTGAGCTTGTAGTGCTCGGCGACCACCAGCAGGCCGAAGAAGCCCAGGCTGTGGGGCAACGGCTGGCGCACGCCGAACACACACAGCAGCAACGGCAGACAGGCGCCGGCCAGCGGCAATAGCAGGCCACTCAGGTGCAAGCTGCCTTGGGCAATGGCGAACAGACTCCAGCAAGCCAGGTCGATGAGAATCGCGGTCTGCACCAGTCGACGGGTTGCCGCAGGCGGATAGTCGATGTGGCGCAGGTACAGATAGAGCACCGGAATCGCGGTGATTGCGAACAGCAACCCCACCGCCAGCGAACTCAGCCATGGCTGGCTCGGCAACAGCCAGAAGGCGGTGACCAGCCCGAAGGCGAACGGTATGCAGAAGCTTGGCAGGGCGATTTTCAGGCTCTGGCGGTCCAGTCGCAGGTCAATCACGTCACTCAGAATGTGTCCCAGTAGCAGTGCAAAGCTCAGGCTGTAGAGGTTTTTCAACCAGCCCGGCGACACCAGATCGGCGCCACTCAGCTGCCAGTGGGGTTCGATCCACAACAGCATCAACAGCGGCAGGCCGAAAGTCGCCAGCAGCAACTGGCTGACAATCGGGATCAGCCCGAAGTGACGCCCCACACGGGTCGCCACGGCGAACAGCGCCAGGGCCAGCAGCCAGAACAGCGCGACCATCACGCTGCCGACTCCACGACGTTTGCCGCATGGGCATGATGCCGGGCCCAGGGTGCGAGGATGAAGCTGAAGGCAAGACCCAGGCT
>JAPLSD010000867.1 GCA_026398835.1 Pseudomonas sp. | reverse complement strand
GGCCCAGTTCTCCCCGGACAGGCTCAAGGCGTGGAGGATTTTTTGTCGCTGGTAATCATCGACAGCTTCGCCCAGGGGCTGGAACGGCAGGTCAGACTCGTCGTTCAAAGGCAGTTCCACGGCCAAGCCCTGCACGTGAACCCCACTGTCGAGATCCAGTATCGCGGGCTCCAGCGTCATGATCAGGCTGCGACTGGTGCCACGACTGAGCTGCTTCAACGCGGCTCGACTGATCACATGTTCCAGTTCACGCACATTGCCCGGCCAGGCATAACCCAGTAGCGCTCGCTCGGCCGCTGGCGACAGACGCAAACCACGCAGGCCAAGCCGCGCCCGATTGAGCTCAAGGAAATGCCCGGCCAGCATCAACACATCGTTACCGCGGTCGCGCAGGGGCGGGATCGGCACCGGATACACCGAGAGGCGGTGATACAGATCAGCGCGAAACAAGCCGTCGCGAATGCTGTCCGGCAGGTGTCGGTTGGTCGCGGCGATGATCCGCACATCGACATGCAGCGGCTTGTCGGCGCCCAGGCGCTGGATCTCGCCGTTTTGTAGCGTGCGAAGCAATTTGGCTTGCACGCTCAACGGCAATTCACCGACCTCGTCGAGCAGCAGCGTGCCGCCGTTGGCCGCATCGAAACGCCCGGCACGATCGCTGGTGGCTCCGGAAAAGGCACCTTTGACGTGTCCGAACAACTCGCTCTCTGCCAGCGATTCCGGCAAGGCGGCGCAATTGACGTGCACCAGGGGCTTATGACGCCGGCGTGAAAGACCGTGCAAACGCCGGGCGAACAGCTCTTTGCCAACCCCGGTCTCCCCCAACAGCAATACCGGCAACTCGGAGTCGGCCAGCACCTCCAGCTCATTGAGCAACTGGCGCAGCACTTCGCTCTGACCCAGAATTTCGCCGTCCTCAGCGGGCATCCGCACGTCCTGAATATCGCTACGGGACAAGCGCAAACTGCGGTTTTCCTGTTCGAGCCGGGTCACCCGCACGGCGGCCTCGATCTGCAAGGTACAACGCTTGAGCTCCTCCCGCGCGCGGCTGTCGAAGGTCCCCGCATGCAACGCATCGAGCGTGATCGCGCCCCAGATCCGCCCCTCCACATACAGGCTTACACCCATGCAGTCATGCACCGGCAGCGGTTCGCCGGCATGGCCGTCGAGCAAGCCGTCATAGGGGTCCGGCAGGCGACTATCGGGCTCGAACCAGGTGGGTTCGCGAGACGCCATGATCGCCGCCAGCCGAGGGTGCTGAGCGATGACAAATCGGCGCCCCAGCGCTTCGTGAACCAGCCCCACCGTCGCCACCGGCCTCAGGCTGTCGTCATCCAGACGCAACAACCCCACGGCGCCACTGTTGAAGTACTCGCGCAGGGTCTGGACAAGCCGTTGCAAACGCACAGCATTGGGCAGCTCGACGATCAAGTCGGCAGCCAGGCTTTCACGCAGCATGGTAGTAATCACCCTCTATGGTTTGATTCACCCTAAGCCGTCAGGGTACTCATCACCACAACAAAAAATTAATCGAGCATTTTCAATGCGTTAAATATGGCATGCCGGATGCAACAGGACCGGGGAACCTGTGAAACCTAAAAGGAACCCCGATGAGCCTGACCCTTCTGGAACAAAGTCTCGGCCAACTGGCCTGCGACATTCCCGGCGCCACCCGGACTTTTCACGCCTTCAATCTGGACTTCTGTTGCGCCGGGCACAAAAGCCTGCGTGAAGCCGCCCTTGGCAAAGGCCTCGATCCCCTGCTGATTGCCGACGCTCTCCACGCCCTGCAAGACGCCGGTGAAACCCAGCACGACTGGCGCAACGAACCCGAGGAACTGTTGATCGCCCACATCCTGGCGCGCTACCACGCCCGCCACCGCGAGCAACTGCCGGAACTGATCCGTCTGGCTCGCCGCGTCGAGCAGGTCCATGGTGCGCGCAGCAGTTGCCCCAACGGCCTGGCCGATCACCTGCGGGACATGCAGCAAGAACTCGAAGGCCACATGCTCAAGGAAGAACAAGTGCTCTTCCCAATGCTGCAACAGGGGATGGGGTCACAGGCCGTACCGCCGATCCAGGTGCTGCGTTACGAACATGATCAACATGGTGAAGCCCTGGAAAAAATGCTCGCCCTGACCGACAACATCACCCCGCCTGCCGATGCCTGCAACACCTGGCGCGCCCTTTATCGCGGCTTGCTGGAATTCAGGGACGACCTGATGCAGCACATCCATCTGGAAAACAACGTGCTGTTCATCAAGGCCCTGCCCCCTCGCCATTGATCAATTGCCAGCAACACCAAACCCGCGCCAGCCAACCGGTTGACGCGGGTTTTTCTTGGACTGGATGCAAAGACTGGATGTAAATGCGATCAACCCTGCCAATAGAACATGGCCTTGGCCAGGATCACGATCAACAGCATGTGCCCAAGGATGCTACGGCGAATCCAGCTGGCGCGGGTCGAGGTCAGCCGAGCGCTTTTCAGCCAATACGCCAGCAGCAGGTAATGCCCGATGATGCTCAAGGCCAGTACGATCTTCAGGCTCAACAACGTGCCGAAACTGCTGGCCAGCGGTTGGCTCAAGACACCGCGGTACTGCCATGCCAGCCCGATGCCGGCGCCATACAGCAGCAACACCACGCCATGCAGCACCTTGCGCGAGCGCATCGCTATGGCCTGATCTGCCATCAATTGCCCTCCGTTCGCCAACTGCTGACGAGCGGAGTGCCAGATGAATACCTCGAAAAACAGCGTGCCGATAAAGGCGATGGCCGCCAGCAAGTGCGTGACCAGCAAAAATGGGTACATCAGCGACAACCTCCGTCGTTCATCCCGGATGGCCGTCAACCCGGGCCCGCAGCAGCATCGGCCCATAGCGCCAGGCGTACAGCGCAAACGCCAACGCCCAACACAGACCCGCCAGCCACAACGCTCCCAACGGAAAGAACAGGACCAGCATGACCCGACTGAGACACGCCAGATTCAGCAAAATGAACGCCAACGTCATGCCCGACGGCGGTTCCAGCGCACGGCCGGTATGCCCCAGGCTGACACGCGCGATCATCGCCAGAATCAAGCCGCCCATGGCACCTATCGTCAGGCAATGCACCGCCAGACTGGGGTTCACCGGTCCACCGAAATGCCACAGCGCCATACCGAGGCAG
>JAPLSD010000113.1 GCA_026398835.1 Pseudomonas sp. | reverse complement strand
CTATCGATCGATGTGGTGCTCGACGGGCTGAGCTGGCACCGCGCCCAAGTGATCGCTGAAAAACTCCGTAACTTGATCAGTGTTTGCTCAGTGGACTTGCAGCCTGCTGATGCTTCATGGGCTCAGCAGCCCGCACAAGCAGCCGGCTGAGGCCCGTCAGCAAAAACTCGCAATGCTTGGTTTGGTAATGACCGAACGGTCGGATCATCCGGGGACTATTCTTGGCAATCTGTGGTCAGAGACGCACACGTCTAAACCGCTAGTTGCAGGATTGTTCAAAAGGAGCCCGCATGTCCGTTTCCCTCCTCACTCAGGACCGCTGGCTGGATCTCAATGATCTGCTGCGTGAACTGGTCGCCCAAGGCTTTATCAGCCAGGATTCGGCCGAACACGCGCTGAGCACACGACGCAATGCCACCAATAGTCAGCTCCACCCGCTGGAGTTCCTCGCCAGCCAACACCTCGATGACCTCAGCCGCCCCGGCAAACGGCTCGACCTGGAGAGCCTGACCCTATGGCTCGCGCAGCAGGCCGGTCAGCCGTATTTGCGCATTGACCCGCTGAAAATCAACGTCGCGGGTATTACCCCTCTGATGTCCTATGCCTTCGCCCAACGCCACAAAATCCTCGCGGTTTCGATCGACCGCGATGCGGTGACCGTGGCCAGCGCGCAACCCTACGTCACCGCTTGGGAAGCCGACCTGACCCACGTCCTGAAGCTGCCGATCAAACGCGTGGTGGCCAACCCGGCGGACATCCAGCGCTTTACCGTGGAGTTTTTCCGGCTGGCAAAGTCGGTCAGCGGCGCCAACAACTCCGATCAAAAAATGAACACCCTGGGCAACTTCGAACAGTTGCTCAACCTCGGCGCCAGTGATCAGGAACCGGATGCCAACGACGCGCACATCGTCAATATCGTCGACTGGCTGTTCCAGTACGCCTTCCAGCAGCGTGCCAGTGACATCCACATCGAACCGCGTCGCGAGCAAGGCACCGTACGCTTTCGCATCGACGGCGTGCTGCACAACGTCTACCAATTCCCGCCACAGGTGACCATGGCCATCGTCAGTCGCCTGAAAAGCCTGGGCCGAATGAATGTCGCGGAAAAGCGCAAACCCCAGGACGGCCGGGTCAAAACCAAAACCCCGGACGGTGGCGAAGTCGAGTTGCGGCTGTCGACGTTACCGACGGCCTTTGGCGAAAAAATGGTCATGCGGATTTTCGATCCCGAAGTGCTGCTCAAGGACTTCGACCAGCTGGGTTTTTCTGCCGAAGACCTGCGCCGCTGGCAAGACATGACCCGCCAGCCCAATGGCATCATTCTGGTCACCGGCCCCACCGGTTCGGGCAAAACCACCACGCTCTACACCACACTGAAGAAACTGGCGACGCCTGAGGTCAACCTCTGCACCATCGAAGACCCGATCGAGATGGTCGAACCGGCGTTCAACCAGATGCAGGTTCAGCACAACATCGACCTGACCTTTGCCAGCGGCGTGCGGGCGCTGATGCGGCAAGACCCGGACATCATCATGATCGGCGAAATACGTGATCTGGAAACCGCGGAAATGGCGATCCAGGCTGCACTTACCGGGCATTTGGTCCTGTCGACGTTGCACACCAACGACGCCCCCAGCGCCATTAGCCGGCTGCTGGAACTCGGCGTGCCGCATTACTTGATCAAAGCCACCGTACTCGGCGTTATGGCCCAACGCCTGGTGCGCACCCTTTGCCCACACTGCAAAGCACCACTGAGTCTGGGTGAAGACGACTGGCAAACCTTGACCAAGCCCTGGCAAGCGCCATTACCGACCAACGCCCAACGGGCAATCGGTTGCCTGGAGTGCCGCGATACAGGTTATCGAGGACGGGCCGGGGTCTACGAAATCATGTTGCTGAGCGACAACGTCAAAGCGCTTATCCACCCTGACACCGATCTGCTGGCCGTGCGTCATCAAGCGTTCAAGGAAGGCATGCGCAGCCTGCGACTGTCGGGCGCGCAAAAAGTCGCCGCCGGGTTGACCACGATTGAGGAGGTGCTGCGCGTGACACCGCAGAGTGAGCAGAAGTAAGGAAAGAAGGGACTTTGTCTCCTGATGATGCAAGCCGCACTAATCGGTTCTTATGCCCACCCCACGCCGCTACAATCAGGCCATTGCAGCCTCATTGATTAAAACGTGAACAGGGAAATGTTATGCAGATCGGTAGCGTGCTTTTACTTTTTGTCGGCCTGGCCATCGCCATTGTGTTCATGGGCTTCAAGGTGGTTCCGCAGGGCTATCAGTGGACGGTCGAGCGTTTCGGCCGCTACACCAACACCCTGAAGCCAGGCCTGAACATCATCATCCCGGTCATGGACCGCATCGGCCGCAAGATGAACGTGATGGAAAGCGTGCTGGACATCCCGCCGCAGGAAGTCATCACCGCCGACAACGCTACCGTGCAGATCGATGCCGTGTGCTTCTTCCAGGTGGTCAATACCGCCCAGGCCGCCTATGAGGTGAACAACCTCGAACACGCAATCCGCAATCTGCTGCAAACCAACATCCGTACCGTGCTCGGCTCCATGGAGCTGGACGCGATGCTCAGCCAGCGTGACGGCATCAACGAGAAACTGCTGCGCACCGTCGACGAAGCTACCGCGCCGTGGGGCATCAAGATCACCCGGATCGAGATCAAGGACATCAGCCCGCCCGCGGACCTGATGGCAGCCATGTCCGGGCAAATGAAAGCCGAGCGGATCAAGCGCGCACAAATTCTCGAAGCCGAAGGTCTGCGAGCGTCGGCGATTCTGACCGCCGAAGGTAAAAAGCAGGCGCAGATCCTCGAAGCCGAAGGTGGCCGCCAGGCCGCGTTCCTCGAATCCGAAGCCCGCGAGCGACAAGCAGAAGCCGAAGCCAGGGCCACTCAGGTGGTATCCGAAGCGATTGCCAGCGGTAACGTGCAGGCAATCAACTACTTCGTCGCGCAGAAATACATCGATGCGCTGGGCAAACTGGCGTCAGCCAACAACAGCAAAGTCATTCTGATGCCGCTGGAGGCCAGCCAGGTAATCGGTGCCGTTGGCGGCATCGGCGAAATCGTCAAAGCCACGTTCGATAGCAAAAAAGCCTGAGGCGCGACCTATGTGGACATTCCTGCAGCATGTGTCGTTCTGGGACTGGCTGGCATTGGGCACCGTCTTGTTGATTCTCGAAGTGTTCGGCGCCGGTGGTTATTTGCTCTGGGTCGGCATGGCCGCTGCCGCAGTCGGCGTACTGACCTTCCTGATCCCGGGCCTGTCCTGGGAAGTGCAATTGCTGCTGTTCGGCTTGCTATCAGTGCTGACAGCCTTGTACTGGTGGAAACGCCAGCGCAGCGCCGTCAGAGCCAGCGATCAACCGACCCTCAATCTGCGTGGTCAGGAGTTGATCGGTAAAACCTTCGTGGTACATGAAGCGATTGTCGGCGGCCGAGGCAAGATCAAGGTCGCCGACGGTGTATGGATGGCCAAAGGGCCGGATGCGCCCGTCGGCTCCCGTGTTCGGGTGATCGGCCAGGAAGGCGTCATCATCCAGGTAAAACCCATCGATTGAGGGCAACGGAACTCAGTAGGGTATCGAGCATCCAACGCGCCAGATAACCCAAAGTCGGAGTCACCCATGCGTCTCAAATTAGCTGTCGCCACCCTGGCCTTGCTGTCCTTTCCTGTCGGTTCGGCAATGGCGGAGGACACCTTCTGGCGTAACGTCCTTACCTCAGGTGCAACCACTGGGTCCACCTACCTGACCTCCAGGGATCACAAGCTGGTCATCGCCGCTCAAGACGACGCCAGCAGCTTCGTTGCCAGCGATGGCGGTATTCGCGGCCCGTATCTGGAAGCCGCGATGCAGAAAGTCCGTGCCGACAACCCGGGTTTGCAGGCCACCGACATGGAACTGGCTAACGCAATTCTCGCGAAGAATGCCGTTGCCCAAGAGTGATTTTCTGCTCTGCTAAATAAAAATGCCGCTCCCTTGAGCGGCATTTTTTTGTCCGTTTTTTAATCAAACAAGTGATCAGCGATAGGCATCCACCGGCACGCAGGCACAGAAAAGGTTTCGATCGCCATAGACATTATCGACGCGGTTCACCGTCGGCCAGTACTTATGGGCCTTGGTGTGAGCCGTGGGCGTCACCGCCTGATCGATGCTGTATGACCGTTCCCAGACGCCGGTGATATCCGCCAGCGTATGGGGCGAGCGTTTCAACGGGTTGTCTTCGCCGGGCCAGGTGCCGTTCTGCACCAGGGCTATTTCGGCGCGGATGCTCAGCATCGCTTCGATGAAACGATCCAGTTCAGCCTTGGACTCGCTTTCAGTCGGTTCGACCATCAGCGTACCCGGCACCGGAAACGACATGGTCGGCGCATGGAAGCCGTAGTCCATCAAGCGCTTGGCGACATCCTCCTCGCTGATCCCGGTTAGCGCCTTGAGCGGCCGCAAATCGAGGATGCATTCGTGGGCCACCCGGCCGTTTCGCCCGGTGTAGAGCACCGGGAAGGCGCCGCTCAAATGCTCGGCCAGGTAGTTCGCCGCGAGGATAGCCACTTCGCTGGCATCGGCCAGTTGCGGCCCCATCAGCGCGATATACATCCAACTGATCGGCAGAATACTCGCACTGCCCCAAGGCGCCGCGCTGACCGCTCCGTTCTCTGGCTGCGGACCTTCGATCGGCACCACCGGGTGATTGGCGACGAACGGCGCCAGGTGCGCCCGCACGCCAATCGGCCCCATGCCGGGGCCTCCGCCGCCATGGGGGATGCAGAACGTCTTGTGCAAATTCATGTGGGAAACGTCGGCGCCGATATCCGCCGGCCGCGCCAGCCCAACCTGAGCGTTGAGGTTAGCCCCGTCCATGTACACCTGGCCGCCGTGGCTGTGGATCACTTCACAGATCTCGCTGATGCCCTCTTCGTACACGCCATGGGTCGACGGATAGGTCGCCATCAGGCACGACAACTTGTCGTCTGCAGCCTGGGCCTTGGCTTTCAGGTCGTCCAGATCGACGTTGCCGGCATCGTCGCACTCGACGATCACTACCTGCATCCCTGCCATCTGTGCTGAAGCGGGGTTGGTGCCGTGGGCGGAAGCAGGAATCAGGCAGATGTTGCGCGCGCCCTGCTGGCGACTTTCGTGGTATTTGCGGATTGCCAGCAACCCGGCGTATTCGCCTTGAGCGCCAGAGTTGGGTTGCATGCAAAT
>JAPLSD010000620.1 GCA_026398835.1 Pseudomonas sp. | reverse complement strand
ATGCCGACGACGCGACCGTTGTCGTCTTCGAGCACGAACAAATAGTCCGCATCACCGCGCTCGGCTTCGCCGCGAAAAGTCTTTTCCGCCCAACCGACCCGATGCGCCAGGCGCTCTTCGTTGGCCGGCAAGGTGGTCAGGCCGGTGCCAGTGCTGCGGGCAAGTTCAATCAGAGCGGGTAAATCGCTGCTGCGTACGGGACGAACGATCATGCTATCTCCTCAAACGGGCCGCTTGCGCCACCCGTGAAACTCGCTGCTTTCTGGAATTCTTTCCAGGCACTCTTTATAGGCGCTCTTTATAGGCACAGCGGCAGGCGTTAAACCGCCACCAGGCGCACGCTGGCACCTTCGCCGACGCCCAGGGCTTCGGCCGCTTCAAGACCCAGGGTCACGGGTTTGCCCGGCGCGTAGTCAAGCTCAAGCAATACCGCGCGGTAATCCTGCAACTGGGCGTTGGCCACCAGGTATTGACGACCGGCGCCTTTGACCGGCTCGCCGATTTTCACCGGGACCACACGGCTCTGAGCAATCGAACGAATCCCCGAAACACGGGCATGCAAGGTCGGACCACCGTCGAAGATGTCGATGTAGTGATCAGTCTCGAAGCCTTCGCGCATCAGAATGTCGAAAGTGATCTGCGCCCGCGGATGCACCTGACCCATCGCCTCTTGGGCGGAGTCCGGCAGCAGCGGCACGTAGATCGGGTAATGCGGCATCAGTTCTGCGAGGAACGTCCGGCTTTTCAATCCGCACAGACGCTCAGCAGCGGCATAGTTAAGGTCGAAGAAGTTACGGCCAATGGCGTCCCAGAACGGCGAATCGCCATTCTCGTCGCTGTAACCGACGATCTCGGTCACTACCGAATCAGCGAAACGCTCCGGGTGACTGGCGACGAACAGCAGACGACCACGAGAATTGAGTTCGGACCACGCCGATCCCACCAGATCCGGGACCACATAGAAGCTGGTCAGCAGGCTGTTGCCAGTCAAATCATGGCACTGGGAAAGCACGTGAATCTTGTTATGAATCTTCAGCTCACGGGAGGCGTGAACGAAGGTTTCATTACGAAAACTGTAGAACGGCTCGGAGTAACCGGCCGAAGCCACGATCGCCGAGCAACCGACCAGTTTGCCGGTGGTCGTGTCTTCGAGAACGAAGAAGTAGCTCTCTTCACCGTTGAAGCTGACTTCGGCAGCGAACGAGGCCTCGGACGCGGCGATCTTGTCGCTCAGGCGTTCGACATCATCCGGCAAGGAGGTGACACCAATCGGGCTGTCCGCAGCCAGACGCTGTACCTCGCCCAGATCAGCCATTTGCGCGGGGCGCATCACCAGCATGGTGTCACTCCTTACTGAAAAACAGGTCGGTAAAAGTGCCGACTCGGGGAAAAAAATGCCGGGCAGGCCCGGCACAGAAATTTGGCTCAAGGCCTATTAAGAATAGGCCTTGAGGGGTAGCTACAGACTGAATCGGACCTGAATCAGGCTTGAGTCAGTTTCGCCACGGCGCGTTCGAAACGCTCCAGGCCCTGCTCGATATCAGCGTCTTCAACCACCAGGCTTGGCGCGAAACGAATCACGTCCGGGCCGGCCTGCAGGATCATCAGACCTTCGCGCTCAGCGGCATTGAAAATGTCTTTGGCCTTGCCTTTCCAGGCATCGCTCAGGACGCAGCCGAGCAACAGGCCCAGACCGCGAACTTCAGTGAACAGGCCGTATTGCTTGCCGATCTGCTCCAGACGAGTCTTGAACTTGTCGTGCTTGGCTTTGACGCCGCTCAGCACTTCTGGCGTGTTGATCACGTCAATCACCGCTTCCGCCACGGCGCAAGCCAATGGGTTGCCGCCGTAAGTGGTGCCGTGAGTACCGACCACCAGGTGTTTGGCCAGCGCTTCGGTGGTCAGCATTGCCGCGATCGGGAAACCGCCGCCCAGGCTCTTGGCGCTGGTCAGGATGTCCGGGGTCACGCCGTAATGCATGTAGGCAAACAGCTCGCCGCTGCGGCCCATACCGGTTTGCACTTCGTCGAACACCAGCAGTGCGTTGTGCTCATTGCACAGCTCGCGAGCGCCTTGCAGATAAGCCAGCTCGGCCGGCAATACACCGCCCTCGCCCTGAACCGGTTCCAGCACCACAGCGCAGGTCTTGTCGGAGATGGCGGCCTTCAGCGCTGCCAGATCGTTGAACGGCACGTGAGTGATGCCAACGATTTTCGGGCCGAAGCCATCGGAGTACTTGGACTGACCGCCCACGTTCACGGTGAACAGCGTACGACCGTGGAAGCTGTTCAGCGCGGCGATAATTTCGTATTTTTCAGAACCGAAGCGGTCATGAGCGACACGACGAGCCAGCTTGAAAGCGGCTTCGTTGGCTTCGGCGCCGGAGTTGCAGAGGAACACGCGCTCGGCAAAGGTAGCGTCGATCAGCTTATGGGCCAGGCGCAGGGCCGGCTCATTGGTGAACACATTGGACACGTGCCACAGCTTGTTCGCCTGTTCGGTCAAAGCACCCACCAGCGCCGGGTGCGCATGGCCCAATACGTTAACCGCGATCCCACCGCCGAAATCGATCAGCTCACGACCCGACTGATCCCAGACTCGGGAGCCGGCACCGCGCACAGGAATGAAAGCAGCAGGCGCGTAGTTGGGAACCATTACCTGGTCGAAATCGGCGCGTTGCACCGGAGCATGCTCAACGGACATCGGAGTCTCCTGAAGAGGAACGCCTGCCTGAAACTGGCAAGCGATGGGGGGATTGTAAGGACAGTTTTCAGCTTGGCCTTGCCGCCAAGCGACAACTTCTTATAGCGCCAAACCCGGTTTTACCCGGGTTTATGGCAATGCGACAAATAGCGTCGCAAAGGCGCAGTTTAAACTGCTCGGCGGGGTTAGAGGCAGGGTTGCCGGGATTTGATTTCGAGCACTCGCCCGTCCCCTAATTATGTACCGCATCCTGATCGCCACTTT
>JAPLSD010000654.1 GCA_026398835.1 Pseudomonas sp. | reverse complement strand
TTGCTGAACGTCGATGACTGGATCGGGATCGTGACCTTTGCCGGTCTGATCGTGGTCCTGACCATCTTCGGCTATCGGGTCATTCACGGGATTGGCCGGGTGGCCAGTGTGCTGGGTGTGATCGCGTTCGCTTACCTGTTCTACAAACTGCTCGCCGGAAACGATATCGGGGCGCTGTTGGGTAACAAGCATTTCTCCCTGAGCAGCTTCCTGCTGGCGATTTCGCTGTCGGCGTCCTGGCAGATTGCTTTTGGTCCGTATGTCGCGGACTACTCGCGTTACCTGCCGCGCACTACCTCGGCGTCGAAAACGTTCTGGGCGGTGGGCCTGGGTTCGATGATCGGCGCGCAGACCTCGATGGTCTTCGGGGTGTTCGCGGCGGCACTGGCCGGTTCGCAGTTCGCCCATCACGAAGTGTCGTTCATCGTCAGTCTTGGCGGTACCGGCATCGTCGCGGCCCTGCTGTACTTTGCGGTGGCCTTTGGCAAGGTGACCGTCACCACGCTGAACGCGTACGGCAGCTTCATGTCGATTGCCACCATTATTAGTGGTTTTCGCGGCAGCCGGCAGATTTCCAGCACGGTTCGCCTGCTGTACATCTTCGCCGTGGTCGTGATCGCTACCTTGCTGGCGTTGCTCGGCAAGGACTCGTTCCTCAAAGAATTCTCCGCGTTCATCCTGTTCCTGCTGGCGTTCTTCACGCCGTGGAGCGCGATCAATCTGGTGGACTTCTACTGCATTACCAAAGAGCGTTATGACATCCCGGCGCTGTCCAACCCGAACGGTCGTTACGGGCGCTGGAACATCATGGGCATCAGCATTTACGTGTTCGGCGTGTTGATTCAAATGCCGTTCATTTCCACGCACTTCTACACCGGTCCATTGGTCGCGAGCCTCGGTGATACCGATATCTCCTGGATCATCGGTCTGGTGGTACCTGCCGGGATGTATTACCTGGCGGCCAAGAAGTGGCATGGCGCCGTACCCGACCGCCTCATCCTGCCGATAGAGCAGGGCGCGGTCATCGAGCAAAAGCT
>JAPLSD010000864.1 GCA_026398835.1 Pseudomonas sp. | reverse complement strand
GCTCAGGCACACTTGCTCAATGCCTGGCCGGCCGGGCAAGCCTTGCCCAAGGTAGACCACCTGCTGAGCTTCAGCTCTGACCAAACTCCATCCCTCAACCAACAGCCGTTACCTGAACTGAACAACGCCAGCGGCTGGGTCGAGCTCAACGCGATGCCGTTGTTCGGTGACAACCCGTTGATGGGCGCCGAGGTTGTGTCGCGTGCGGACGGTCAACAGTTCGCCATACTCGCCTATGGCCCGAGCCTGAGCCAGGTGTTCGGCGAGCGTTTGCCCAACTACGCGGTGGCTGTGTTCATCCTGATGCTGGCAATGCTTGGCGCCTCGCAGTTGCTGATCCGCTTTTTGCTCAGCCAGCTCAACACCTTGAAAGACGTGATGCTGCATGTGGAAAAGACCGGCGATTTGTCGGCCCGCGTGCCGTTGGCGTGCACCGATGAAGTCGGGCAGATGGCCAGCGCCTTCAACGCCATGCAGGCCGGTTATCAACGGGTGGTCAACACCGTCGCACACACCGCCAAACAACTGGATGTCGGCGCCGCGCGGTTGGCGTCAAGCATGAACGACGTGCGCCACGGCATGTTGGGTCAGCAAAGCGAGACCGATCAAGCCGCGACCGCGATCAACGAGATGTCGGCCACGGTTTACCACATCGCCCAGCACGCCGGAGCGACCCGCGACTTGTCACAGACCGCCGACGCCTTGGCCGGCAGCGGGCAGGAAGTGGTCAGCCGCGTGCAGAAATCAATTGCCGGGCTTTCCAGCGGGGTACAACAAACCGCCGAGATGATTCAGCGATTGGCCGAAGACAGCCAGAAGATCAACAGTGTGGTCAGCGTGATTCACAGCATCGCCGAGCAGACCAATCTGCTGGCGCTTAACGCCGCGATCGAGGCCGCTCGGGCGGGTGAAATGGGCCGTGGTTTTGCGGTGGTCGCCGATGAAGTCCGCAACCTGGCCAAACGGGTGCAGACCTCTACCGACGAGATCACCACGATGGTCTCCGCTCTGCAAGCCGGGACCCGGGATGCCGTGGACTTCATGCAGGAAAGCTCGTTCAAGGCGGACGATTGCGTGCAGCAGGCGCAGGAGGCCGGCGCGGCACTGGCAGAAATCACCAGCGCCGTGGCGCAGATGCGCGAAAGCAATACACAAATCGCCGTGGCTGCCGAGCAGCAAAGTCAGGTGGCTGAGGAGATGAATCGTGCGGTGGTGAGCATTCGCGACGTGACCGAGAACACCGTGCAGCAGACCATCGATTCGGCCACCACCAGTAACGAACTGGCGACGTTGGCCGGCGAATTGAGCAAGGCGATCGGGCAGCTCAAGCTGTAAG
>JAPLSD010000616.1 GCA_026398835.1 Pseudomonas sp. | reverse complement strand
CCGGCGGTTTGTTGATTGGCGCGGTGCTCAATCAGCGTCCGGAGCTGTTCAAGGCAGCGATTGCCGAAGTACCGTTTGTCGACGTGCTGAACACCATGCTCGATCCGGATCTGCCGCTGACCGTCACTGAATACGACGAGTGGGGCAATCCCGAAGAGCCTGAAGTCTATGATCGGATCAAGGCTTACGCGCCTTACGAAAACGTCAGTGCCCAGAGCTATCCCGCAACCCTGGTGATTGCTGGCTACAACGACAGCCGCGTGCAGTATTGGGAAGCAGCCAAATGGGTGGCCAAACTGCGGGCGACCAAGACCGACGACCATCTGCTGCTGCTCAAGACCGAGCTGGGTGCTGGCCACGGAGGCATGAGTGGTCGCTATCAGGGATTGCGTGACGTAGCGCTCGAATACGCATTTGTTTTTAAGGTTTTGGGCGTCGCCTGAGGAACTCGGCGCGGCGTCCCGGTCTTAACACTGGGCCGCCGGGCTTTGGCGTTTCATCCAACGCCCGGAACAGCAACAGACACAAAAAAGACTGTGATGACATGTCAGAACCCACTCTACTGAACAACGAAATCCGCGACTGGCCGGCAGCTTCATGTGCATCATCCACACAGGCCAGGTGTCGGTACAGAAGACCAACAACGAAGGTCAGTTGGTGACTATCGCAACCCTGCGCAGTGGCCGGGCTTTTGGTGAGATGGCGGTGCTCGACGGCGAACGGCGCTCGGCCAGTTGTGTCGCCGCCAGCCATTGCCAATTGCTCAACCTGGGCAAGGATTCGCTGGAAAAGATGCTCAACGAAGCGCCGAAAATCGCCGCCAAGATCATCCGCGCAATCGCCATCGCACTGTCTAAACGCCTGCGCATGGCCGATGGACAACTGCTTTCGCAGCAGGTTTAACCGCCGGGGGTCTTGGCTTTTTGCTGACTTTGCTCCAATCCTGGCAAGGTCTGATCCTTGGGCGGATTGGGCATTTCAATGGGTGGCAACAAGGGGGATCCCCCGCTCCCAGCGCCAGCCTTGGGCACACTCGTTGGTGTGATCTGCGGATACGGCGTAGGCGTCGCGGTGCCCGGTGAACCCGAGACAGGCTCTGGAAAAACGGGGACAGATTGCAGCTCTTGTGCCTGCGCTGCACTTATCGAGAGCGCGGCCAACACAATGGCCGTTAGAATGGTGCGCTTCATCAATGGCTCCGTTGCCCTATTTGCTGATCTTCAGGCTACTCCCAACCGCTCAAGTTTGCCCTTCTCAATGCCAGTTTTCCCTCCCTAATGAGAGTCCCATGAAACGTTTCGTTCTGCTCGACACCACCCCGATCCCCGATAACGGCGGTGCCTTGTGCCTGTTCGAATACGGTGAGGATTTCGTCATCAAGATCCAGGGCGGTGATGGCGGGCAGCTGATGAACACTCGCATGCACGGATCCGAAGACGCCCTGGCGGAGATTCCCTGCCGCAAGGTGGCGGGTCGTCCTGGCTCTCGCGTATTGATCGGTGGTCTGGGTATGGGCTTCACCCTTGCAGCGGCCCTCAAACACTTGGGCAAGACCGCTGAAGTCGTGGTCGCTGAACTGGTGCCCGGCGTAGTCGAGTGGAATCGCGGACCGCTGGGGGAGAAATCCGGTCGGCCGCTGCTCGACCCGCGCACAGTGATCCGTATGGAAGACGTGGCCAAGGTGCTGCAGGCCGAGCCGCAGGGTTTCGACGCGATCATGCTCGACGTCGACAACGGCCCCGAAGGCCTGACCCAGAAGGCCAATAGCTGGCTGTACTCCTCTGGCGGACTCAGCGCCTGCGCCAAAGCCTTGCGCCCCAAAGGTGTGCTGGCGGTATGGTCGGCCAGTGCTGACCGGCAGTTCTCCGACAAGCTGCGCAAGGCCGGCTTCAAGGCCGAGGAAGTGCAAGTCTTCGCCCACGGCAACAAAGGCACGCGGCACACCATCTGGATTGCCGAGAAGCTCAAGGCCTGAGCTAAACTAGGTTCATAACCGTCATTCGTCTTTTACAAAGGTGAACCCATGAGTTCGTCAACACCTCCGTCCAACACGGCCAAACTGGATCGCATCCTCGCCGACGCTCAGCGCGACCGCGAGATGGGTTACCGCGACAAAGCTCTGAAGATGTACCCGCACGTATGCGGGCGTTGCGCCCGTGAGTTTTCCGGCAAGCGCCTGAGCGAGCTGACCGTGCACCACCGCGACCACAACCACGACAACAACCCGCAGGACGGTTCCAACTGGGAGCTGCTCTGCCTGTACTGCCACGACAACGAGCACTCGCGCTACACCGACCAGCAGTACTTCGGCGAAGGCTCCACCAGCTCGCCGAAAATCGCCAAGGCCACTCACAATCCGTTCGCCGCACTGGCGGG
>JAPLSD010000881.1 GCA_026398835.1 Pseudomonas sp. | reverse complement strand
GTCGACCCGACACAGCCTGAGCTGCGTGATGATCGCCGAAGCCGACGGCCAGATGCAGCGTGATTACTGGTATGACGTGAATCGCCAGGGCGAATTGCTCGCCGATCCGGTCAGCATCGGCCAGCGTGCTGCGCAACGGGCGGCGAGCCGTCTGGGGTCACGTCCGGTTCCTACCTGCGAAGTGCCGGTGCTGTTTTCCGCCGAACTGGCCGGTGGTCTGTTCGGCAGCTTCCTCGGGGCGATCTCCGGCGGCAACCTGTACCGCAAATCGTCGTTCCTCGAAGGTACGCTGGGTCAGCGGTTGCTCCCGGAATGGTTGACCCTGGATGAGCGCCCGCACTTGATGCGTGGCCTGGCCAGCTCGGCGTTCGATGGCGACGGTCTGGCGACTTACGCCAAGCCTTTCGTTGAAAACGGCCATTTGGTTTCTTACGTGCTGGGCACTTACTCCGGTCGCAAACTGGGCATGCCAAGCACCGCCAACGCTGGCGGCGTGCATAACCTGTTCGTCACCCATGGCGACGAAGACCAGGCTGCGTTGTTGCGTCGGATGGGGCGAGGTCTGCTGGTCACCGAGTTGATGGGGCAGGGCCTGAACATGGTCACTGGTGATTATTCCCGTGGCGCCGCGGGCTTCTGGGTGGAAAACGGCGAGATCCAGTTCGCGGTGCAGGAAGTGACCATTGCCGGCAACATGCGCGATATGTTCCAGCAGATCGTCGCGGTTGGTAATGACCTGGAACTGCGCAGCAATATCCGCACAGGTTCGGTGTTGATCGAGCGGATGACTGTCGCCGGTAGCTAAACGGCAACAGCTTCAAAAAAAAGGTGCGTCATCCAATGGGTGACGCGCCTTTTTTTGTGGGAGGTCTTTGTATCGGGTTTTGCTTGATGATGGTGATTGATACAGCGTTGGCGTAGTGGAGCGTTGCGTAGACAAGGGCGAGCCTACTTTTACTCGCCTTCGTCGAAGTAGCGGTTGATCAAATCGACCAACGCGTCTAACGCTTCCTGCTCCTGTTCGCCTTCAGTGAACAGATGGATTTTTGTGCCCTTACCGGCAGCCAGCATCATCATGGCCATGATGCTTTTACCGTCGACCGTGGAATCGGGCGTGCGTCCTACTCTGATCGCGCAATCCTTGAACTGCCCGGCGACGCCGACGAACTTGGCAGACGCACGGGCATGTAAACCCAACTTGTTGATGATTTCAATTTCCAGAGCGGGCATCGCGGTGTGGATCCTTTAGCTTAGGTCGCGGTGGCGAACCTGGACGTTCTTCAGGGACTTTTGCAGAGCCTGGCCCAGACGTTCGGTCAGGTAGACGGAGCGGTGATGCCCGCCAGTGCAGCCAATGGCGATGGTGACGTAAGCGCGGTTGCTGGCGGCAAAACGGGGCAGCCACTTCAGCAGATAGGCAGAGATATCCTGGAACATTTCTTCGACATCCGGTTGTGCGGCCAGATAGTCGGCAACCGGCTGATCCAGCCCGGACTGATCGCGCAACTCCGGTTTCCAGTACGGATTGGGTAAGCAACGCACATCGAACACCAGGTCGGCATCGACCGGCATGCCGCGCTTGAAGCCGAAAGATTCGACCAGAAATGCCGTGCCGGGCTCCGGCTGGTTCAGCAGGCGAAGCTTGATAGTGTCGCGAAGCTGATACAGGTTCAGATGGGTGGTGTTGATCTTGAGGTCGGCGAGGTCGGCAATCGGCCCAAGCAGGTTGGTTTCATCTTCAATAGCTTCGGCAAGGGACCGATTGGCATTGCTCAAGGGATGGCGTCGACGGGTTTCCGAGAAACGTTTGAGCAGGGTTTCTTCGTCAGCGTCCAGATACAGCACATCGCACTGAATATGCCGGCTGCGCACTTCTTCGAGCAATTGCGGGAAGCGTGACAGGTGGCTGGGGAGATTGCGTGCATCGATCGAGACCGCGACCAGCGGTTGCGCCAGTTCAGTGTGAATCAACGCGCGTTCGGCCAGTTCCGGAAGCAGGCCGGCTGGCAGGTTGTCGATGCAGTAGTAACCGTTGTCCTCCAATACATCGAGGGCGGTGCTTTTACCCGAGCCGGAGCGGCCACTGACGATGATCAAGCGCATGATTAGTGACCGTTCTGCTCGTCCAGGACAACCTGGTACAGGGCTTCATTGGTTGCGGCGCTGCGAAGTTTTTCGCGCACTTCCTTGCGGTCCAGCATGCTGGCAATCTGCCGGAGCAGTTCCAGGTGCGCATCGGTAGCGGCTTGCGGGACCAGCAGGACAAACAGCAGGTCGACCGGGGCGCCATCGATGGCGTCGAAATCTATGGGGGCGTCCAGGTGCATCAAGGCACTGATGGGCGACTCGCAGCCTTTGAGGCGGCAGTGGGGAATGGCGATGCCGTTGCCAAAACCGGTGGAACCGAGTTTTTCACGGGCAATCAGACTCTCGAAGACATCTTGCATCTCCAGATCCGGCACTTCGCGGCTGATCAGGTTGGCAATTTGTTCAAGGGCGCGCTTTTTACTGCCGCCCGGCACGTTCACTAAAGAACGGCCGGGGGTCAGGATGTTTTCAAGTCGGATCATGGGTTGGGAGTGTTAACGACCTGTTGCGCCCTGAAGGACACTTTGGGTCTTTTCCTTATGCTTTTTGAGTTGGCGATCCAGCTTGTCGGTGAGTGCGTCGATCGCCGCATACATGTCTTCATGCTCGGCGTTGGCGACCACTTCATTGCCGGGGATATGCAAGGTAGCTTCGATTTTCTGCTTCAGCTTCTCGACCGTCATCGTGACTTGCACGTTGGTGATCTTGTCGAAATGCCTTTCCAATCGCTCAAGCTTTTCGCCGATGTAGGCGCGCAGAGGTTCGGTCACTTCCAGTTGGTGTCCACTGATGTTGACTTGCATACAGCTTCTCCTTCGTTGCCAGTGCATAAGGCGGCAGGCTGGTTTGCCTGCCACTAGGCTGTGTCCGAAAACTTTCTGGGTTCTCAAACACACCCTGGAACGCTGTGGCGTGGCCCGTTACATCAACCGCTTGCGTTCGCTCGAAGGCGCGATTCCAAGGGATTCGCGGTACTTGGCGACGGTGCGGCGGGCTACCTGAATGCCTTGTGCCTCCAGTAAACCAGCGATCTTGCTGTCACTCAACGGCTTTTTCTGATTTTCCGCGGCAACCAGTTTTTTGATGATCGCGCGGATCGCCGTGGACGAGCATTCACCGCCTTCAGAGGTACTTACGTGGCTGGAGAAAAAGTATTTCAGTTCGTAGATACCGCGTGGGGTATGCATGAATTTTTGCGTGGTGACCCGCGAAATTGTCGACTCGTGCATGCCGACCGCCTCGGCGATGTCATGCAGCACCAGCGGTTTCATCGCCTCATCGCCGTACTCGAGAAAGCCGCGCTGATGCTCGACGATCTGGGTGGCAACCTTCATCAGGGTTTCGTTGCGACTTTGCAGGCTCTTGATGAACCAGCGGGCTTCCTGCAACTGGTTGCGCATGAAGGTGTTGTCAGCGCTGGTGTCGGCGCGACGCACGAAACCGGCGTACTGCGGGTTGACCCGTAGGCGTGGCACGGATTCCTGATTGAGCTCAACCAACCAGCGCTCGTTGTCCTTGCGCACGATCACGTCAGGGACGACGTATTCGGCTTCACTGGACTCGATTTGCGAGCCCGGGCGCGGGTTGAGGCTTTGCACCAGCTCGATGATCTGGCGCAGCTCGTC
>JAPLSD010000468.1 GCA_026398835.1 Pseudomonas sp. | reverse complement strand
TCGACCAAGGTGCAGGTGGACAAGGTCCGTGCCAGTGCCGCCCGGGCCGGTCGCAACCCGGCAGACATCAAGGTGTTCATGGGTCTCAACGTGATTGTTGGCGCCACTGAAACGCTTGCCTGGGCCAAACATGCCGAATACCTGAGCTACGCCAGTGCCGAGGCCGGCGTTGCGCATTTCGCCAGTTCAACAGGCATCGACTTCGCCGAATACGAGCTGGATGAGCCGATCCAGTACGTGAAAAGCAACGCCATCCAGTCCGCCACCAAGACCCTGCAAAACAACGACTGGACCCGGCGAAAATTGCTCGAACAACACGCCTTGGGCGGACGCTACATCACCTTGGTCGGCTCCCCTGAACAGGTCGCCGATGAACTGGAATCCTGGATCGCCGAAACCGGCCTGGACGGTTTCAACCTGACCCGCATCGTCACCCCGGAAAGCTATGTCGACTTCATCGACCTGGTGATCCCCGAGTTGCAGCGTAGAGGGTCGTACAAGACCGCGTATGACACCGGAAGCCTGCGAGAGAAGCTGTTTCACGGGGAGGCGCATTTGCCAGAACAACACACCGGCGCCCGTTACCGGCCTTAAAAGCATCGCGAGCAAGCCCGCTCCCACAGGGGGTACGCGTTCCAATGTGGGAGCGGGCTTGCTCCGGGCGGCGTTCCGACGATAGCGCCAGACCTGACACCTAAAACCTATGACTGGAAACCCACCATGAAAACAACACGCTTGTCCCAACCAGTCAAAGCACTGGCCCTTGCCCTCGGACTCTTCAGCTCGGTCGCTTTTGCAGCTGACGCGCCGCTAAAAATAGGCACCACCGCCGCCTTCGCCATTCCACTGGAAGCTGCCGTCATCGAGGCCGGCAAACAAGGCTTGAAAGTCCAACTGGTGGAGTTCAGCGACTGGATTGCGCCCAACGTCAGTCTCGCTTCGGGCGATATCGACGTGAACTACTTCCAGCACATCCCGTTCCTGGAAAACGCCAAAGCCGCCGCAGGCTTCGACCTGGTGCCCTTTGCCCCGGGGATCATCAACAACGTCGGCCTCTACTCAAAGAAATACAAAAGCTTCGACGAACTCCCGCAAGGTGCCAGCGTTGCCATCGCCAACGACCCGATCAACAGCGGGCGTGGTTTGCAACTGCTGGCCAAGGCCGGGCTGATCACCCTCAAACCCGGGGTCGGCTACAAAGCCACCGAAGACGACATCATCGCCAACCCGAAGAAACTGAAAATCCTTCAGGTCGAAGCCGTGCAACTGGTGCGCGCCTACGACGATGCTGACCTGGTGCAGGGTTACCCGGCCTATATCCGCCTGGCGAAAACCTTCGATGCCGAGTCCGCCTTGCTGTTCGACGGCCTCGATCACAAGGAATACGTGATCCAGTTCGTGATCCAGCCCAAGAGCAAAACCGATCCACGGCTGATCAAATTCGTCGACATTTACCAGCATTCGCCGGTCGTACGCGCAGCGCTGGATAAAGCGCACGGCAAGCTCTACCAAGCCGGTTGGGAAGGTTAAGCATGAATGCAGCGAACGCCCAACGCAGACAGGATGACCCGCCACCGCACAGCGCGGAAAAAACGGAGCTGCACCCAGAGCTGAACCGCGCTCACGTGCGTTTTATCGGCCTGGGCAAAACCTACGAAGGCCAACAAGGCCCGGTGAACGCCCTGCACGGTATCGACCTGGCCATCCAGCGCGGTGAAGTGTTTGGCATCATCGGCCGTAGCGGCGCCGGCAAGTCGTCGCTGATCCGCACCATCAACCGTCTGGAGCAGCCGAGCACCGGCCGGGTGCTGATCGATCATGTGGACATCGGTGAGTTCGATGAGGATCGGCTAGTCGCGTTGCGCCGACGCATTGGCATGATTTTCCAGCACTTCAATCTGATGTCGGCCAAGACCGTTTGGCAGAACGTCGAGTTGCCGCTCAAGGTCGCCGGCGTGCCCAAGGAGCAACGCGAGCGCAAGGTCCGTGAACTGCTGGAACTGGTGGGTCTGCAAGACAAGCACAAAGCCTATCCGGCACAGCTTTCCGGTGGGCAAAAACAGCGCGTCGGGATCGCCCGGGCGCTGGTCCATGACCCGGCGATCCTGCTGTGTGACGAAGCCACTTCGGCGCTGGACCCGGAGACCACTCAGTCGATTCTCCGCCTGCTGCGCGAGATCAATCAACGGCTCGGTCTGACCATCGTTTTGATCACCCATGAGATGGCGGTGATCCGCGATATCTGTGATCGGGTGGTGGTGCTCGAACACGGGAAAATCGTCGAGCAAGGCCCCGTCTGGGAGGTCTTTGGCAACCCGCAGCATGAGGTCAGTAAAACCTTGCTCGCACCCTTGCAACACGGCTTGCCGGACGAGCTGCAAAACCGCCTTCAAGCACAACCGCAATCGTCGGAGGCCGCCGTCGTGCTGCGCCTGCAATTCACCGGCAGCACGACAGACGAACCGGACCTGGCAGCGCTGTTCAGCGCCCTTGGCGGGCGGGTGCGCTTGCTGCAGGGCGGCGTTGAGCGGATTCAGGGACACACGTTGGGGCAACTGCTGTTGGCGGTGACGGGTTCCTCACTGGGCGCGGAAGAATTACGCCAGCGTGCCACGCAATGGGCACAACAGGTCGAGGTGCTGGGCTATGTGGTTTGATCGTTTACTTCAGGGCGTCATCGACACCTTCCTGATGGTCGGCGTGTCGTCGCTGATCGCGCTACTGGCGGGTATTCCACTGGCAGTGATCTTGGTTACCAGTTCCAAAGGCGGCATCTACGAAGCACCCGCCTTGAACCGCGCACTGGGTGCCTTCGTCAATCTGTTCCGCTCGATCCCGTTTTTGATTTTGATGGTCGCGCTGATTCCCTTCACCCGGCTGATCGTCGGCACCACTTATGGCGTGTGGGCTGCCGTAGTTCCGCTGACCATCGCCGCCACGCCGTTCTTCGCACGCATCGCCGAAGTCAGCTTGCGCGAGGTTGACCATGGCCTGATCGAAGCCGCTCAGGCCATGGGTTGCCGGCGCTGGCATATCGTCTGGCATGTGTTGTTGCCTGAAGCGCTGCCGGGGATAGTCGGTGGTTTCACCATCACCCTGGTGACCATGATCAACTCCTCCGCCATGGCCGGTGCGATAGGTGCGGGCGGCTTGGGTGATATCGCCTACCGCTATGGCTATCAGCGCTTCGACAGCCAAATCATGCTCACTGTGATCGTGCTGCTGGTGATTCTGGTGGCGGTGATTCAGCTGGGTGGGGATCGGCTGGCGCGGGGGTTGAATAAGCGGTGAGTTCGCCGGGAGGTCTGTGTCATCTGTCATGACGCCTTCGCGAGCAAGCTCGCTCCCACAAGGGCAGCACAATACCTGTGGGAGCGTGGCTTGCCCGCGATTGACTGCGAAGCAGTCATGGCCTTTAAAGGGCCAGCAAGGCAAATCCCTTTCATTTGCAGGACCTTTCCTAGAAAATCCCACGGCCTTGCGCCTATCAGATCGGGCGGCTAGCCTTCGCTCCGTCATCGCCAATTCGGTGACCGGACGTGCAAGTCCGATTGATATAGCGCGTCAGCCGCGTCCGTTCTACGGCGATTTTTTTCGCCCATGGAATGGTTCTATGGTGGCTGTGCGTGGGAGACCTTCGGGTCTGCCGAGTCCTATATCCTCGGTCTTGCACACCTGCGCACAGCTGCCACCCTTTCGCGTGCAAGTGTTGGGTTGCAGCTCCATTAACGATATAGGAGCTACACCATGGACAAAGTCACCCCCGTTCCACCCGTCACCCCTTCAATGGACAACGCCTTCACCCGCGACCTGCTCAAGGATCGTGCTGCGCTGTACCGCGCCCTGGATTATTACCTGCCCGATGCCAACCCCGCCGCGCCCGACGAACAGCGGTTTTACAACGTCAGCAAGGATGTGAGTTTCGAAGACTCGATGCTCTACACTGCCGATCTGCTGCGCTGTGCATCGGTCACCGCTTACGAGTGCGGTGAACACCTGAAGGGCACCGAGCGCGCCATGGTCTTTGCCGTGTGGCATCTGCTGGAAATCGCCAAGGCCATGGTTGACCAGTCCATCGAGCACCTGGGGCCTCGCAGTAAGCCCGCAACAATCTGAAATCTGCGGCGACTGTTAAACCGCCTTCGCGGGCAAGCCTCGCGCCTACATGGACCGCGTAGTATCTGTAGGAGCGAGCGGTGCGGCGATCCGACTTGCCCGCGATTGACCGCGCAGCGGTCACGGCTTTGCCTGTGACTATGAACCATGAGGTATATTCGAAGAACTCACCCTCGCCTGCGCAGCCCATCATGAAACTCGCCCCGACCGACCTCGAACAGATCACTTCCACCACCCTGGGCCACTACAACCAGGTCGCTGAAGATTTCCGCGAAGGCACCCGCGATCATGACGTCAGCCAGAACATCACCGCGCTGCTGCGGCACATTCAGGGCGAAGCGCCGTTCGCGATTCTGGACTTCGGCTGTGGCCCTGGGCGCGATCTGAAAACCTTCACACGGATGGGCCACACCGCCACCGGCCTCGACGGCTCGGAACGCCTTGCGCAGATGGCTCGCGAAGACAGTGGTTGCGAGGTTTGGCAGCAGGACTTTCTCAAACTCGATCTGCCTGCTGAACGCTTTGACGGAGTGTTCGCCAATGCGGCGTTGTTTCATATTCCTCTTCAAGAACTGCCTCGAGTGTTGAAACAACTGCACGCCACCTTGAAAGCGGGCGGCGTGCTGTTCAGCTCCAATCCGCGCGGGGAGAATCAGGAAGGCTGGAATGGCCCGCGTTATGGTGCGTATCACGATCTGGAGTCATGGCGCGGGTTGTTGACTGAGGCGGGGTTTGTCGAGTTGGAGCATTACTATCGGCCGGCCGGACTGCCGCGAGAGCAGCAGCCTTGGTTGGCGAGTGTGTGGCGTAAGGTTTAAGAAAGTGCCGGATCTAGACCAATAGCAAAGGGCGAGGTTGAGTTCCGACCAATGACTCAAGTTCCCTGCAAGCGCGTTAGAATCCCGGACCTGACCGCGCCCAGGAGCGAAGATGGACATTAAACAGCTGAAATTTCTCATCGCTCTCGACGAAACCCGTCACTTCGGCCAGGCCGCTACGCGCTGTCACATCACCCAGCCGACCTTGTCCATGCGCCTGCGCAGTCTTGAAGAAGAGCTCGAGTTGCAGCTGGTCAATCGTGGTCAGCGTTTCGAAAGTTTTACTGCGCCGGGCGAGCGTGTGCTGGCCTGGGCCCGCACCGTGCTGGCGGCCTACGACGGTCTGCAAGCCGAGGCTGCAGCCTGTCGCGGCAACCTGATCGGGACCTTGCGTCTGGGCGTGGTGCCGCTCTCGAGCTTCGACCCGCTGCCGCTGATGCAACGCCTGCACAAAGAACACCCAAGCCTGCGCTTTGAACTCTCGGCGCTGAGTTCCGAAGAGATTCTTGAGCAACTGGCGAGCAATCGCCTCGACCTCGGCGTTTCGTACCTGGAGCGTCTGGACAACGAACGCTTCGACTCGCTGGCGTTTAGCGAAACCCGCATGGGTCTGCTC
>JAPLSD010000063.1 GCA_026398835.1 Pseudomonas sp. | reverse complement strand
TTTTTTTGTGCTGTCTGCGTTTCATGCAGGCAGAGTCATTTTTAGATTCGGGGACGTTTCCTTGGCAGTAAGTAATCTCGATATGCATGCTTTGTTCGTGCTCGGTGATTTGCGCGCAAAGCTGGTCAAACAATTTCAATCACGTTTCGTCTATGTCACCGAACAGACCGCCGAAGGCATTTATATTGCCGAAATCGATACCGAAACGGCATTGGTCGTCGATGACAAACCGCGCCTGGAACTCAAAGTGGGTGACCATTTCCGGGCCGCGGTATTGCCTAGCCGGGAAGGCGGTAAGTTCGAAATCAAGTTTCGCGAGATCAAGCTCACGGTCTATGGCCTGGGTGAGTATGCATTTGTCACCACGGCCGATGGGCACGCGATCCTGTTCAAGGAAGGGCAAACCGTCGTGACGGTGTTTGCCGCCAACCAGCAATTGGAGGGTGGATTGACCAAGACCTTGAAAGCGGTAACCGCCAAAGCAGCGAAATGGCGCAAGGGCGAGCTCACGTTCAAGGCTAGCGAGTAATGACGCTGACCCGCGCCGATTTCCATGAGCAGAACCTTGAAAGCGCTCAAGCGCAGGCTCTTCGTCTTTTCACCCAGAAGGCCGTTCTGCATGGCGCCTGGTTGGGTTGGGTGGCCTCAGAGATCTACAGCTTGCGCCCGGCGGAGTACGCCAGCATGGTTCGGCGCGAATTAAAACGTTTACAGGAAATCGGCGAAAAATAGTCGTCATGTCTCGAATGCAGGAACCTCTACTACAGTCAGTTGACTGACTACGAGAGGCTGCGGTCTTCCTCTGGCAGATCATCCTGCTATTGCTGTGAAAAGCACGAGGTGCAAAAGCATGAAAGGATTTCGAGTACTGTTGGCCAGCACGTTGACCACACTCAGCTTGTTAACCGCGCCTGTCCCGGCATCTGCTGCCTCGGCGCCGATTCATTTTGCCGACCTCAACTGGGAAAGCGGCAGCCTGATCACCGATATCCTGCGTATTATTGTCGAGAAGGGTTATGGACTGCCCACCGATATGCTTCCGGGCACGACCATCACGCTGGAAACCGCGTTGGCCAACAATGACATTCAGGTGATCGGTGAAGAATGGGCCGGACGCAGCCCGGTATGGGTCAAGGCCGAGGCCGAGGGTAAGGTGGCGAGCCTTGGTGATACGGTCAAAGGGGCGACCGAAGGCTGGTGGGTTCCGGAGTATGTGGTCAAGGGTGATCCGGCCAAAGGGATCAAACCCATGGCGCCGGACTTGCGCAGCGTGTCCGATTTGCCGCGTTACAAGGATGTCTTCAGGGATCCGGAAAGTCCGGACAAAGGGCGCTTCCTCAACAGCCCGATCGGTTGGACCTCGGAAGTGGTCAACAAGCAGAAGCTCAAGGCCTATGGCCTGAATGACAGTTATGTGAATTTTCGCAGTGGCTCCGGCGCGGCGCTGGACGCAGAAATCAGTTCGTCGATTCGTCGTGGAAAACCAGTGCTGTTTTATTACTGGTCACCTACGCCGTTACTGGGGCGTTTCAAGCTGATTCAACTGCAAGAACCGCCGTTCGACGCCGAGGCCTGGAAAACCCTGACCGACGCTGACAACCCTGATCCAAAACCCACACGCTCCCTGGCGTCAAAACTGTCCATTGGCGTGTCCACGCCATTCCAGAAGCAATACCCGCAACTGGCTGAGTTTTTCACCAAGGTCGACTTGCCGATTGATCCGTTGAACAGGGCGTTGGCCGACATGAGCGAAAAACACACGGCACCACGTCAGGCCGCCGAAGCGTTTATGAAGGCGCATCCGGATGTGTGGCGGGCCTGGTTACCCAAGGATGTGGCTGACAAGGTGTCTGCTGCGTTGAAATAATTCATCAAGGAAGGTTGGTCATGACGCTTTTGGTTGCTCAATGGATTGTCGGTATTTTCGTGCTGATTAGCCTGATCCACATTTACTGGGCGTTAGGCGGCCAGGTTGGCAGTGACGCGGCGGTGCCGCAGGTACCGGGCAAGTCTGGTGGGGAGTTGATACCGGCGTTCAAACCCTCTGCGTTTGGCACACTGTTGGTGGCCGCAGGGTTGGCAGTGATCGCGGTGCTGGTCTGTCTGCGAGTCGGGTTGTTTGCGTCTGTGGTTTCCCACTGGACGCTGCAATGGGTGATCAGCGCGATTGCGCTGCTGATGTTTGCTCGTGCAATCGGCGACTCCAACCTGGTCGGGTTCTTCAAACAAGTCGGTGGTTCGAAGTTTGCCCGTCTGGACACCTGGGCTTTTTCACCGCTGTGTGTGGTGCTGGGCTTTGGGTTGCTGGTGGTGGCCTGGGGGTGATGGGATGGCCTTTCAGACGATACAGATGTTCCCGACCGTCTCAGCTACCACCTTCAGGCCGCCGACTACTCACCTCAGCCGGCACATCGTCCCCCGCCATACGCTTGCGGAACAACGCCGCCCGAGCCAGTAGCAAGGTGGTCACCGGCATGGTGATCGACAGCAGAATCGGGATCAGCCAGGCATGCAGTACCGGGCTGGACTTGAGTGCCGAGAAGTAGATGATCGACGCCAGCGCCACACACCAGGCACCCAATGTCGATGCCAGGGCCGGCGGGTGCATGCGCTGGAAGTAGTCCTTCATCCGCAGCAGGCCGAAAGCCCCAATCAGCGCGAACAGGCTGCTGAGCACCAAGAGGATGGCGACTGGAATCTCGATCCAGAGCGACAACTCGCCGAGAGCATTCATTCGATCACCTCGCCGCGCAGCAGGAATTTCGCCAGGGCAAACGAGCCGACAAAGCCAAACAAAGCGATCAGCAGCGCGGCTTCGAAGTAGGTGTCACTGGCATAGCGGATGCCCAGCACCAACATCATCAGCATGGCGAGGATGTAGAGATAGTCCAGCGCCAGAACCCGGTCCTGAGCCGATGGGCCTTTGAACAGGCGGATCAGGGTCAGGGCCATGGCCACGGAAAAAATGAACAGACTCAGCAGAGTCGCATTCGAGAGCAGGGCGCTCATTCGAAAATCTCCATCA